>NZ_JAXBLX010000004.1:0-158260 GCF_037027555.1 Halalkalibacter kiskunsagensis
CCTATTCAATATAGGAATCATCTTCTAGTTGCTTAATCTCTTTTTTTATTGTGTCCTTGACATAGGTGCCAGTTTAACTCGCTC
Source organism: Halalkalibacter kiskunsagensis (assembly GCF_037027555.1). Lineage (NCBI taxonomy): Bacteria > Bacillati > Bacillota > Bacilli > Caryophanales > Bacillaceae > Halalkalibacter > Halalkalibacter kiskunsagensis. The sequence goes on from NZ_JAXBLX010000004.1 coordinate 85, forward strand.
TCTTTCTTTTATGCTTGTTCTTTTTCTTTTCGATGCCTATGCAATCTGAAACGATACATTCCTAGGATAATACCAGAAATAATCAAAACAGCAATAATCGGAGCACCAAACGCAAACTCCAAAAACCACATAACAAAGCTCCCAATTACTAACATGACGTAAACCAATACCTTCTTTAGAATTGGTAACTCTCTTGCAAACCCTAAATTGAACACAACAATAGTTAATAAGACGACAACAAGATAAGTTAAAAAACCATACCATGGATTATCCGCCGTTAAACGCATCATCCAAGTTAATGCTTCTAATTCTTGTTCAGTAAACTGATTGTCCATACTATCACCCAACTTTATTCCTTACTTTGCTGCAAGCTTTCTACGTTTTTCTTCACGCTCACGCTCTGATTTATTTAAGATTTTCTTGCGAAGACGAATAGATTCAGGAGTCAATTCACAATACTCATCTTCATTCAAGTATTCAAGTGCTTCTTCTAGACTCATAATACGTGGCTTCTTCATCGTAACAGTATTATCTTTGTTAGCAGAACGGACATTTGTCTGTTGCTTCATCTTCGTAATGTTTACGGCAAGATCATTGTCACGAGTATGCTCCCCAACAATTTGGCCTTCGTAAATTTCAACACTTGGTTCAACAAAAATCGTTCCACGATCTTCTACTTGCATAATTCCATACTGACTAGTTTTCCCAGTTTCCATTGATACAAGCACACCTTGACGACGGCCCCCTACTTGTCCAGGAGTCATTGGTGCATAGCTATCAAACGAGTGATTAATAATTCCGTAACCACGAGTTTGAGATAGGAATTCAGTTGTGTAACCAATTAATCCACGTGCTGGAACTAAAAACTCAAGACGAACTTGTCCACTTCCATTATTCGTCATATTAAGCATTTCACCTTTACGCTCTCCGACAGATTCCATAACTGAACCCGTATATTCCTCAGGAACATCAATTTGAACACGCTCCATCGGCTCAGATTTCACACCATCAATTACACGGATGATAACTTCCGGTTTAGAAACTTGAAGCTCATAGCCTTCACGACGCATGTTTTCAATTAAGATAGAAAGGTGTAATTCTCCACGCCCCGATACGATCCATACATCAGGTGATTCTGTGTTTTCAACACGTAAACTTACATCCGTTTCTAGTTCTGATTTTAAACGTTCTTCTAGCTTTCTGCTCGTAACAAACTTCCCTTCACGACCAGCAAAAGGACTATTATTCACAAGAAACGTCATTTGAAGAGTCGGCTCGTCAATACGTAAGATTGGTAGAGCTTCTTGGTGATCTACTGGACAAACCGTCTCTCCAACGTTAATTTCTTCCATACCAGAAATAGCAATTAGATCTCCAGCTTTCGCTTCTTGAATTTCTGTACGCTTAAGACCTAAGAAACCAAACATTTTTGTTACACGATACTGTTTAACAGAGCCATCAAGCTTCATTAGAGCTACTTGTTGACCAACTTTGATCGTTCCTCTAAATACACGACCAATTCCAATACGACCAACATAATCGTTATAATCAAGCATCGTCACTTGAAATTGTAAAGGCTCATTACTATTATCAATTGGAGCAGGAATTGTTTCAATAATTGTTTCAAATAACGAAGTCATATTTTCATCTTGTTGTTCCGCGTCCATACTTGCTGTTCCATTGATAGCAGAAGCATATACTACTGGGAATTCTAATTGATCTTCGTTTGCACCTAAGTCTATAAATAAATCAATGACTTCATCAACTACTTCTGCAGGACGTGCAAAGTCTCTATCAATTTTATTTACGACAACGATAGGCGTAAGGTTTTGCTCAAGAGCCTTTTTTAATACAAATCGAGTTTGTGGCATACAACCTTCATAGGCATCAACGACGAGTAATACACCGTCAACCATTTTCATAATCCGTTCAACTTCTCCACCGAAATCAGCATGTCCTGGGGTATCCATAATATTAATTCGTTTATCTTTATAGTTAATTGCTGTATTTTTAGCAAGAATCGTTATTCCACGCTCTTTCTCTAGTGCATTAGAATCCATTGCGCGCTCATCAACTTGTTCGTTTTCACGGAATGTACCTGATTGTTTTAATAATTGGTCAACGAGGGTCGTTTTTCCATGGTCAACGTGAGCAATGATAGCGATGTTACGTATATCGTTACGAATAGTCATATTTTTCTCTCCTTATTTGTTCATTAACTGTACAAGTATATCACAAATTCTTTTTAAAGAAACAATTATCGACAAATAGTTATGAAACAGACTGTTACTAGGGTGCTAATTATGAGAATTGTTTTTCATTATCTGTTATTATTTACTTAATTATCCATAATAAACAACGACTTTTTCACTATCAGTAACATGTTTAACGTATTTGTCACATTGTTGGGGTTTTTCTTTTTTATGTTTCGAGTTAAACTTAGGATTAGAGAATGTTCGTTTTGAGGGGGATCCATATGAAGAAGGAGAATGTATTATTCCTATTGCTTGCAGCAATTACTGTCATTTGTATTATGAGTATTGGAGTCGCCGTTGCTGAAAGAAGCATTCTAATAGCTTTATTAGCTATTGCTGGTGTTATTTTAGCGACTGGCCTAGGGTTTACATTACGTAAAAAACTTAGAGAATCCAATGAAGTGTAATCACTCTTGCTCAAATAACCTGTTTTTAATGAAATTCATTTGACTCTTATTTATCGATTTAGGACTATTCCTTTGTTTTAGGTAGGAGTTTTTGTAAAGATGTAACGTAAAAAGCTTCTTAGACAATAGGCCAAGAAGCATAGGAGGGTGTCTCAAAAAAGACACCCTTCTTTTTCAGTGCCCTCGAAGCATTGAGCGCAGCCGGTGCCTTGTTTTAAAGCCCGCTATGAGTTGGTTTCTCTATCCGCTGGCGCGCAACGCGCGGAGCCATTGCCACTTCCTCAATGAACTTTTTCAGCGGCCTACTTATTATTGCTTTCTCTTTAACATTACGCCTGTTTTTTCTTCTAATGGACGAACGATCGCACAAACGTCTTGATCCCCGAACTCCACTTTTGCTTCAGCTACTTTTTGTTCGCCTAGTTTAATCATATCAAGGGGCATATCAATTTGTTCAGCAAGGTCTAAGGCAAGGCGAATATCTTTGTGGAGAAGATTAATAGAAAAGCGTGGATCAAATTGGCGATCAAGGATGGCATCTACGGACCAATCCATACTTTTTGAAAAACCTGCACTTCTCTTGATTAAGTCATATGCAATCGCAGGATCAACTCCCGCTTTTTCTGCCATTATGTAACACTCTGCTAATGCGGATTGATGCACTCCAATTAACATATTATTTAATAATTTAACTACTGTGCCACTACCCGTTGGTCCAACATGAACGATGTATTCTCCAAATGCTTTCATTACTGGTCTCGCTTGCTCATATGCTTCTTTTTCACCGCCACACATGATTGTCAGCGAACCGGCTTTTGCCCCCATTGGTCCCCCACTTACAGGAGCATCTAAAAACAAAGCGCCTTTATCAGCTAACAGCTTTTGCACATGTTCATTTGTTTCTCGATCTACTGTCGAATGATCAATGATAATTTTCCCAGCGCTCACACCTGCAATCAGACCATTTTGTCCCTCATATACATCAATAATTGTTTGAGGAGCCGGTAAACACGTCATAACTATGTCAACGTTTTCCATTAGTTTCTTAGGAGTATCAACCTCTTTAGCTCCGTACGCGACTGCGTCTTCAACTGGTCCTCTACTTCTGCTGACTACAAAAGTTTCAAAGCCAGCATCTACTAAATGCTTTGTCATTGGTAGACCCATCGTACCTAGTCCAATAAACCCTACTTTTTTCATTTTTTTATAACTCCTCTCCAACATAAGATGAAACCATCTCTTTATGAAGATCAGGCTTGCCCACAATGACCGTACTCTTTTGTAAGAAATCTAAATGCTCTCCCTTAAATGTTGAAGCTCTACAACCAACTTCTTCTAATAAAATAACTCCCGCTGCATAGTCCCATGGTGATAAATTCACACTAATGTAACCATCTAATCTATCTGCTGCCACATACGCTATTTCGATCGCCGCAGATCCATAAGACCTAATGCTTCTAACGTCACGAACGAGCGCTTTCAACGGGTTTCGATATGGGTTTTTCTCTTGAACTAGCCACTTGGCATTTAATCCAATAATTGATTCGTGAAGTGGTCTTTCCTTTACTGGTACTAATTCTTCATCATTTATGTATGCTCCTTGGTCACGTATAGCATGAAACAATTCATCATTCATTACATCGTAAATAAGACCAACCATTCCAACACCTTCATGGTAGACCGCTACTGAGATTGCAAAGTTATACCTTTGATGGACAAAATTCATCGTTCCATCAATTGGATCAATAATCCACACTGTTCCTTTTAACGAATCTAGCTCCTCAGCAACCCCTTCCTCACCAAGAAATAAATGCTTAGGGTATGTTTTTTGAATCTTATGATAAAAGAATGATTCAACCGCTCTGTCAACTTCTGTTACTAAATCATCCGGATTAGACTTGGATTCAATTTGAATTGGGTTAGCTAGTGATTGTTTAATCAAGCTAGCAGCTTCATATATCCAGTTTCTTGCCGTTTTTTCAAGCTCTAACCAGTCGATTGACATATACATGACCTCCTAAAAATCGAACTACCTTCCAACCTATTATGACATACATTTTGGAAATAGAAAAATTTTAGAAAAACTTGGATCCCGCCAAATAAATTTCAAAAAAACACTAACACAGTCCTACCCACTTCACATGACCGAAGTTTGACAATCCGGCGGGATCCTTAGTTTTTCTTACCACCCAAACTCACGTCTCTCCCACTCGGAATAACTGCAGGAAGAACTCTTTGCACTGTTTCTTCCTGCAGTTATGGAGGGCTTCAGGACTCCGCTTCTTTCACTCCTTCAAAAACAATGAAATAAAAAAACACTAACACAGTCCTACCCACTATACATGACCGAAGTTTGACAATCCGGCGGGATCCTTAGTTTTCTTATCTCCCAAACTAATTACTGCCTCACCCTCCGTAACTGACTTTCTTTTCATCCTTTAACCAAAAAGAGAAGGTGACTCAGAATTAAAAAGTCACCCTCCAAATTAAATTCTTATTATACCTCTAACAAAATAAGTTCCTTGCGGAGATGTTCAAGTCGCTGTTTTGTTTGTTTAATTACTACTAAATCTTCATCGAGTAAAGCATCATGTAGAGTTGCAAGCTCATAGTCAATTTCGAGGCGCAACACGGGAATTCTCATTTCTCCATCTTCACGAATAAAAGCTTGCACAACTTGTTCCATATGGCTTCACTCCCCTTATGATCGTTAGCAAAATACTAACCAGTTAATATAGACTAAATTTTCTGTTATTTAAACTAATTTTATTATAGCACATTTAATAATAGAAGGAAATGAAATAAAAAAACATTCAATAATTTGATAAAGACTTGACCTAGCAAGTTTTTCTTTTTGTTTTTCACTTCATAAAATTCGAGATCATTAGTCGATATATGATAAAATGTTATTATAAATGATAAAGTGAGGTTAAGATTATGAGTTTGAATGGATTTACTATGTCAGATTTTGACGTATTTAACATTGAAGGACTAGAGGCAAGAATGGAGGCAATCCAGTCAAAAATTCAACCTAAGTTCAAAGAGTTAGGAGATCTTCTAACAAACGACTTATCTATTTTAGCGGGTAATGAAATGTACCTTCATATTGCTAGACATGCCAGAAGAAAGGTTAATCCCCCAAACGATACATGGCTTGCTATCTGTCATGATAAACGAGGCTATAAAAAACACCCACACTTCCAACTTGGCTTATTTGATGACCATTTATTTATATGGTTCGCGCTCATTTATGAAGCCCCTAATAAAGCTAACATAGCTGAATCTTTATTAACAAACAGCAACCTTATTATGGATTTACCCAATGACTTTGTTATTTCCTTAGATCATATGAAAAAAGAAGCGACGCTAATTGGGACTATGAATGAAAGTGATTTAATTGCCGACCTTGAACGACTTCGTGATGTAAAAAAAGCTGAATTCTTAGTTGGACGTCACCTTCAACCAAATAGCCCAATTTTAAAAAATGGACAAACACTATTAGACTTTACTAAAGACACGTATGAACAATTGCTACCCATTTATCAAAAGGCTATGGAGCAATCATAATAAAAAAATGGAAAGAAGCTTATTAGCCTCTTTCCATTTTTATTATATTAGTCATTTCATCTCTTGCTTTTTTAACAACATGGTAACTAGAAATGTCTAACTCTTCATCATATTGTTTAAATAACTGTTTTTCCTCACTTTTGCTTGGTACAATTTCTTTAAACCTCCGGTAGTGCGCTAATAAACTTTGTCTATCAACACCACCTTTGTAGGCTTTCTCTACAACTTCAAAAAAACGAATAACCTCAATTACCTCTTGGGTAGACCAATCAAGTGAAATTGGTAACTTTGACTCCATATTACTCTTCCCCTCTTTCATTATGACCAACGGTTGCGAATACTTTCAACCTCAGTTATGATCCTGTTCGCTCCAACTAATACTACCTTTTTTTTAGAGGTTCCTTCAAGTTTTTTCAAAAAGAGCAACATTTCCTAATGCCTTAGAAATAACTCCTTCATTCGTTTCTAATAAATCAGTTCCACCTATATTTCTCCTCTACTTCACTCGTACCCAATCATATAAAAATAAAAATTTGTGTCATTTTTCATATTAGACTAAGAAAGAATCTTTGCTTTCATCTTCTTTTTTGATATACTCAACTTTGTTTTATAATGATTATTTTAATTGAAAAAAATGAGGTGAACCTGTTGTCACGACAACATCTTACTCCGTTGTTCACTGGTGTTCGTAATCACGCCGAAAAACAACCAATCCAATTTCACATCCCTGGTCATAAACAAGGTAAAGGGATGGACTCTGAATTTAAAGACTTTATCGGAGAAAATGCTCTCTCAATCGATTTAATAAACATTGAACCTTTAGATGACCTACATCATCCTCATGGAATTATTAAAGAAGCTCAAGAGTTAGCAGCTGAAGCGTTTGGAGCTGATTATACATTCTTCTCTGTCCAAGGAACAAGCGGGGCCATTATGACGATGATCATGTCTGTTTGTGGACCTGGAGATAAAATAATTGTTCCACGTAATGTACACAAATCAATTATGTCTGCGATTATCTTTTCCGGTGCTACCCCTATCTTTATTCATCCGGAAATCGATCCTGAGTTAGGGATATCACACGGTATCACAACAGACTCCGTTGAAAAAGCCCTAAGTGCTCATCCTGATGCCAAAGGACTTCTCGTAATAAACCCAACCTATTTTGGGGTTGCAGGCAATTTAAAAAAAATTGTTGAAATTGCTCATTCTTATGACGTTCCTGTTCTTGTGGATGAAGCCCATGGTGTGCATATTCATTTTCATGACCAGTTACCAATATCGGCTATGCAAGCAGGTGCAGATATGGCCGCGACTAGTGTTCATAAACTAGGTGGTTCCATGACTCAAAGTTCAATACTAAACGTAAAAGTAGGTCTCGTCTCACCTAAACGCGTTCAATCGATCATAAGCATGCTCACAACAACATCAACATCATATTTATTACTTTCTTCTCTTGATGTTGCTAGAAAACAATTAGCAACAAAAGGTGAGCGCCTTATTTCAGAGGTAATTGACCTTGCCGAAACAACTAGATATCGAATTAATCAAATTAATGGACTATCATGTATTGGCAAAGAAATTCTTGGGACAAAAGCAACATTTGATCTTGATCCGACGAAACTGATCATCACAGTGAAAGAGTTAGGTATAAATGGCCACGAAGTCGAAATCTGGTTACGGGAAAATTATATGATCGAAGTAGAAATGTCTGACTTATACAACATTCTTTGTATTGTTACGATAGGTGATACACAAGAAAAATTAGACATTCTCATAGAAGCTCTAACACAACTTGCTGCAAAACACGGCTCGTCCAATAATAACAACCAGCATACATCTGTTTATGTGCCTAATATTCCAACACTTGCCTTATCACCACGTGATGCGTTTTATGCAGAAACTGAAGTTGTTCCATTTGAAGAATCCACTGGAAGGGTTATTGCAGAATTTATTATGGTTTACCCACCTGGAATTCCTATTTTAATTCCAGGTGAAATTGTCACTGAGGACAACTTATCGTATATTCAAAAAAACGTAAAAAGTGGATTGCCGGTACAAGGTCCTGAGGATGAAACGTTTGAAACATTACGAGTAATTAAAGAACATCGGGCTATACAATAAAGAAATAAGTAATCTAAAAAATAGGGTTTGACCCCTAGTAAAAAATATATGATCAAGATGCACCATATATTACTCTTACTAGTCGTGGATCAAACCCTATTTTAAATAAATCTTGTAATTATTCCGCTCAGTGTTCGAGGAAGATTCCTAAATCAAAAACTTAGCAAAGGAGTCTTCCTCTTTTTCATTTATTATTATTCTGCTCAGTTGATTTACAATGCTCACAACCATTTCCCTTTGCATAAAGCGTTGTGACCTTTTCACCTTCAAACACATCGATCGTCTTATTACATGATTGACAAATGATAATTCCCATTAGAGCCAGCCCCTTTATGCATTTTTTGTAAGCGTTATTATTTGCTTATCTAAATAATAATACACACTATTGGAGACGTCAACCCCTATATTGTATGTCACATTATTTTTTTAAAACAAAAAAGGATGTCCAATTTAGATCAACATCGACCTTTTAGACATCCTCAAAACATTGGGTATAAAATTTTTAAGTATTACGGCACACTATTAATATGTACTAGGATAGAACGTCTCATGTTGAACCTCGATAAAACGGCCTACCTCCCTAATGAAAATAAAGTCCTCTTCAGTTACTTGATAGCTTTTTGTAGGTAGATGGAAAACGATTAAACCAAGTAAGTGGTGTTCCTTGTAAAAAGGCAAATACAATTTTTGCATCTCGTTTTCCACTTGAAAAACAAGCCTGCCTCTTATGGCAACTAAACTTAATACACTTTCTCCAAAGGGGATAGTCGTATTTAAATAACTAGGTCCAGAACAAGCTTTTAAATGAAAGAACGTTTCTTTTGTCTCATAAATCGAAACAGAGGAGTTATCATTCATAAAGTTTCCAAACTTCTTTATAATTCCGATATAAAAACTAGATAAAGTTTGAACTTGCTCGCGCACTAGACCAATCTCAAGACGTAACTCATCAAGTAAATTCGACTTATTCATTGAGCCAAACCTCCATCAGTGCAAACTTACTTATCTTTTTTTATAGCTTATCATAAAGTCATTGTAAAAGGTTGTAGGGTTACGACAGCTATTGTCGATGGAGCTTAGTTAGAACTTTAGTCCCAAATGCGCTCTAACACTTCTCGAACTTCGGTCTGAGATAATGGTTTCCAAAATAGTTCGCCAAAAATCAATAAGTCCTGATGCAAATGTAAACCCGCTTCATAATTCTCTGCAACTCCATCGCTTGTCCCCGAATTCCCTACATAACCGATGATTGTTTCAGCACTCACACGATCACCTACTTGCAATTCGTTTGGAATATCGTGAAGATGAGCAAAGCGATTCATGACGCCTCCTTGATATTGAACCCAAACTTGTCTTCCTCTTAAGCGATCAAAAATATATTCTGGCGTATCACCCAGTTCAGCAGTATATGCTAAGTCTTGATTACGGACCTCTGTTGATTCATATTCAGTAAAATCATGATCAGCTCTTACAACTACCCCATCGCCCATAGCATAGATAGGTGTTTCTGTTGATATCCCACCTCCAGAAGCAAAATCATACCAATCAATTCCTTCATGGAAGCCATTGCGATATGCTCTTGGAGCTCCTGGCAGATGATTTGCAATAGTACTAACTTGAGCGCCTTTTATTGGTTTTTCTAAAAAAGACAAATACTCAACCATCTGTTCGACATCCCAATCATCAAATAGAAATGCTTCAGGTGGACCCCCTACTCGCTCTGTTGGGCCAAACCATTGGAAAGACACTTGTTCTTCTTCATAAACGACACTCGTTCCAAGTACGATTTCTAAGAATTCAACGGGTAAATAAATCTCTTCTGTTCCTTCATTTCCTTCAACAATAAGGTACACATCTTCAGATGGTATGTATTCGCCATTTCTTTCTAGTACAGGAACACCGTCTACAAGGTAATATTGATCTTCATTAATTGTGACGTGTAAAGATCGATGAATTTGGTCAAACTCCCACTCTCCGCCAACAATCTCCATTAGGTCATCAACTTTAAATCGAGCTTCATTTTCAGAAATCGTAATATCTAATTTTTCTTCGTTTTCATTCTCAGTTTGATGTTGCTGTTTTTCATTTACGACTTCTTCGTCGCTAGCCTGCCCTTGACATCCGCCTAGAAGCAACGCCAAGAATACTACATACATAAATCGGTGTGTTCTTTTCATCATTTTCAACCTTCCTGCTACTAACTAAAATCGACATATCGCCTATTTTACCTTTTGAAACAATTGTTGACAAGAGTCGAAACTTGTAATTCCGAATACTCTGAACATCCTACTACTGTGATAAATCGCTATCAACCTTTAGCCAACTTCCAGCTAGTTAGTTGCTCCTTCATGTTCTGTGATAATTGAAGAAGGATTGACCACTTCATATCCCTTTGCTCTAAGCCCTATTACAATTTCCTCTAACGCCTCTGCTGTCCATTTTCGGTCATGCATAAGAAGATTAGCGCCTTTAGTTAGTAGTGATGTGTTAACCATAATATCCGCTAATGCGTTTGCTTCTTGATACTCTTTTTCCCAATCATATCCATAGGTCCAATTCATAGAGACCATCCCTTCTTCCTCTATTACTTCATTTGATACATTCGTGTTCACACCGAATGGAGCACGATAAAATCTAGGGCGCTCTCCAATAATCTCTTCAATTAAATCATTAAGCTGAATGATTTGATTTCTTTGCTCTTCATTCGAAAGCTGACTCATATTGGGGTGTGTCATCGTATGGTTACCTATTTCAAAACCCATTTCATAAATGTCTTTCAGTTTTTCTCTTTCTTCTTCTGTATTTAAAAAATGACCATTTACGAAGAAAATTGCTCCTGCATTTAGTTCCTTTAACGTTTCAGCCATTTGGACGCTATATTGTTCAGGTCCATCATCAATCGTTAATAAGACTACTTGATCATTAGATTCATTAATTGGTTCTACTAACCAATTTGTTTTGTTGATAACATACTGACTTTCGGGTTGAACAGTCTCAGCTTTTCCCTCTTGCTCTTCAGTCTCTTTTGCTTCTTCAGTATTGTCTACTTCTCTTTCAGTTTGTCTATCGGAAATTTCTGTTTCTGTATGATTATCGACCTCTTCACTAGGTACCACTTGACTTTGACACCCACTAATCACCAAACAAATAAATAGAGATATACAAAAGCGCTTCATTTAAAACCCACCTTTCATAGTTCAAATTACAAATCTCTTCAAATCAAAGATACATGAGTATAACATATCTACATATCTCCAATACTAAAGTTGCGTGTACACAATCATTTACAATAATAAGGAGTTTATAGATATGAAAAGCTGGATTGGAAGACGAGTTATTAAAACAGGCTTGGCCGTTTTTATTACAGCCCTCCTATGCCATCTTATCAAACTCCCTCCTACTTTTGCAGTTATTACTGCGATTGTAACTACTGAACCGACGGCTGCCGACTCTTTAAAAAAAGGGATGATTCGATTACCCGCCGCTGCACTCGGGGCCACTTTTGCGATAGCTGTTGACTTTATGCTTGGACAAAATGCGCTTACATATGCTCTTGTCGCTATGCTCACAATTATCGTCTGTTCAAAGCTTAAATTTGATACAGGAACACTAGTTGCTACTTTGACAGCAGTAGCTATGATTCCTGGAACAACTGATCATGCACTCTTCGACTTTTCTATTAGAATCTCTGGAACATCTATAGGCATTATTGTTTCAACTTTTGTAAATTTTTTAATACTGCCTCCTAAATTCGGACCGATTCTAGTTAAAAAAGTTGATGCACTCTATGAAAAAACTGCAACCACGCTCTCTTCGATAATTGAAGCTCATTTTTCAGATGACACGAAAGATCGAACCCATTACTATCGTCATTTACATGAAGAAATAACAAAAGCGTATCAGTTAACACAGTTTCAGCATGATGAGTGGCAGTACAGACGATCGAGTGAATTCGAACGACGTTCCTTTGGGTATCTACAAAAGAAATTAGATTATTTGCATCTAACTCTTTTTCACCTAGGTAAAATATGTCACTTGCGATTAAATCAATCTTTATCTCAAGAGGATCAAGCGATCATTCTCCAAACAATTAAATCATTTTGTTCAATTTATAAAGACCAATACCATCAAATAACAACTACTCATTATATAAATATTGAGAAAATAAAGCAATTGCTTCAGCAACAAAAGAAACTTGACTCATTCATAAGTCAAATTTGTCATGAACTTTTATCTCTACATGAAGTTACGACAGAATTAGCACAAATCACAACTGATGAACGCCGATTTTCAATGCAAGAGACAAGCTATCCTACTTATATATTTAAAAAGCAGGTCCTATATGATTAATCAGCTTCTCTCATTAATGGTTCATTAAACTTCGCATTTGTAAAAAGGATTAAGTTAAATATATCTGTTTTTCTATTTCAACTTAGGGTATACAAAGAATCACGGGAAAACTTTTGCTATCGTCATTAAGTTTATGGTACGGTAGAACTTGCGTTTTATGAAGAAAGGTAGATGATTATGAAAAAAGTTACACCAGTATTTACAATTTCAGTTGTGATTGCAGTTGCTTTTATTATTTGGGGGGTAGTTGCTCCGACAAATTTAGAAACTGTTACAACGACCATTCAAAGTTTTATCACGAACGAACTAGGATGGTTTTATTTATTAGCTGCTACGGGCTTTTTAATTTTTTGTCTTTATTTAATTTTTAGTCCCTACGGAAAAATTAAGCTTGGAAAACCAGATGACAAACCAGAATACAATTACTTGACTTGGTTTGCATTCTTATTTACAGCAGGGATGGGAATCGGCCTTGTCTTTTGGGGCGTCGCTGAACCATTGTATCATTTTTTTGACCCCCCAACTGCCGAACCAGACTCTAATCAAGCAGCGGGAGAAGCGATGCGTTATGCATTTTTTCATTGGGGCTTGCATCCATGGGCCATTTATTCTGTCGTAGCATTAGCACTTGCTTATTTTAGATTTCGAAAAGGTTCTCCAGCAGTCATGAGTGCCGTATTACAACCACTTATTGGCGAGCGCTCTAATGGAGGCATTGGAACATCCATTAATGTACTAGTTGTTTTTGCTACTATTTTTGGAGTGGCAACCTCTTTAGGATTTGGTGCAGCTCAAATTTCCGCAGGACTCGCCTACTTAATTCCTGGTTTACAAAATATGAATAGCGTTTTGCTACAACTCTTAGTCATTCTCGTTGTTACAGTTTTATTTATGATATCTGCTCAAACTGGACTAAATAAGGGAATTCGAATATTAAGTAAAACAAATGTTTATCTTGCTATTGCTCTTATGTTATTTGTATTGTTATTTGGTCCAACAAGTTATATTATGGGAGTGTTCACACAAGGGATTGGAAGCTATATTCAAAACCTTGCTGGAATGAGCTTTCGCCTTGATGTTTACAATCCAGAAACGACTTGGGTTGAAGGCTGGACCATTTTCTATTGGGCGTGGTGGATCTCATGGGCACCATTTGTTGGAACATTTATCGCTCGTGTATCAAAAGGTCGTACAATTCGGGAATTTGTCATTGGTGTTCTAGCAGTCCCCTCTCTCTTTGGCGCTTTCTGGTTTGCCGTTTTTGGCGGAACAGGAATCCAAATGCAACGTTTAGGGACAGCAGATATAATGGATACAATGACAACAGGTGGAATGGAAGTTGCTCTATTTGCTGTACTTGAACAATTTCCACTCGGACTTGTTCTTTCAATTATTGCCGTATTTTTAATTTCATCTTTCTTTGTTACATCAGCTGACTCTGCTACTGTAGTGTTAGGTATGCAAACAACTAATGGGAATTTAAATCCACCAAATTCAGTGAAGTTTGTTTGGGGTCTTATCATTTCTGCAACAGCCGCTGTACTCTTATCTACTGATAAGGGCTTGGGCGCATTGCAAACAGCTGCTATTATTGCTGCTCTTCCCTTTACAATTATTATGATTATGATGGTTTTCGCTCTCATGAAGTCATTAAAATTGGAAAAGCCTACTTTGACTACTGAAAAAGAAAGAATACGTCAAGAACGATATGAATTAAGGCAAGAACGAGAGAAACTTAAAGAAGAAAAGCATGCCTTTAAAAAAGAAAAAACAGAATTAAGAAAGAAGAAATAAATAACCTTTAGATGTGCGATCAAACGATCACACATCTTTTTTTATTTATATCCTCTTGCAGAATTACGTAAAAAGTCCTAAATATTTCTATTTGATTACAATTTAATTTCAAATATCCTTAGGTACTCAAATGCATGCTAAAATGAAGTATCATTATAAAAGAAGTAAAAAATGTACTTAAACTAAGGAAGTGAATCGATTGGACAAGTATATCGAATTGATGATCCTAAGTTCTATTCTTTTATTAAATTCATGTTTTTCTCAAGCTTCCTCAATTGAAAATCCTATACAACAAACGGAAGAAACGATTACTGTTCTATTTTCAGATTCTTCAACTATTCAAGATGAAAAAACGTATTATGATGCTCTTCTTGAACTAAAACAAAATTATCCTAGTGAGATGCCTTCTTTTTTTATCATTGATGCAAATGAACGAGATGCTATCCGCTATTTTAATATTGACCAGTTCCCAACTATGCTTGTTCTAACAGGAGACAAAGAGAATTTAAGGATGGAAGGAACATTCCCAAAAGACGAAATACTAGCAAACTTAATCGAGATATTTCATATTGACAATGAAGCTAAATTACCATTCTTACCTCCCCTACTTACATACATGAAAAATGGGTGATTCAAAAAGGTCATTTTTTTGACCTATGATTCACCCATTTTCTCTTCTATACACAACTTTGTAAATCATATGAATTAACAGTAATAATAAAAAGACACCCCCTAAGGATGTCTTTTTATTATTTATTTTACGATATGAATTGGTGTACCAAGTGCAACTTCCGCTGCTTCCATCGTAATTTCTCCGAGCGAAGGATGCGCATGAATCGTTAATGCAATATCCTCAGCTGTCATCCCCGTTTCAATCGCAAGACCAAGTTCAGCAATCATATCAGATGCATTAGGACCTGCAATTTGTGCCCCAACAACTAATCCATCGTCTTTACGTGTAATAAGCTTCATAAAGCCGTCAGTTTCATTTAGAGATAGAGCACGCCCATTTGCAGCAAATGGGAATTTCGATGCAACAACATCAAATCCTGCTTCTTTTGCTTCTGCTTCTGTATAACCAACGCTTGCAAGCTCTGGATCAGAGAATACAACAGCAGGGATGGCAAGGTAATCAACTTCAGACTTCTCGCCAGCAATTGCTTCAGCCGCAATTTTGCCTTCGTAAGAAGCTTTGTGCGCAAGTGGTGGACCTTCAACAACGTCTCCAATCGCAAAAATGTTTGAGACGCTTGTACGACACTGTTTATCAATCTTAACAACTCCACGGTCATTAAGCTCAACACCAATTTGCTCAAGACCAAGCTCATCTGTATTGGGTTTACGCCCTACTGTTACTAGGCAATAATCAGCCTCAAATACTTCTTCTTTTCCTTTTACTTCAGCTGTTACCTTTACACCAGACTCAGACTCTTCAACGCCTTTAGCCATAGCTTCCATTTTGAACTCTACACCATTCTTCTTAAGACGACGTTCAACAAGCTTGGCCATTTGCTTTTCAAATCCACCAAGAATTTGTTTACTGCCTTCAAGAACAACTACTTCTGTTCCCATATTTGAATAAGCTCCAGCAAGTTCAATACCAATGTATCCGCCACCGATTACAACCATTTTCTTTGGAACTTCTTTAAGAGCAAGAGCACCAGTTGAGTTAATAACACGATCTGTATATTTGAAAGCAGGGATCTCAATTGGACGAGAACCTGTTGCAATAATACAATGTTTAAAATTGTAAGTTTGAGCGCTTTTCTCATCCATAATACGAACTGAATTCTCAGAAGCAAAGTACGCTTCACCACGAACAATCTCAACTTTATTTCCTTTAAGAAGTCCTTCAACGCCACCCGTTAATTTCTTAACAACTGAAGCTTTCCATTCTTGAACTTTCTCAAAATTAATTGAAACTTGTTCAGCAATAATCCCCATATCCTCAGAATGCTTTGCATTATGATAACGGTGACCAGCAGCAATTAATGCTTTTGAAGGAATACAACCAACGTTTAAACAAACGCCACCCATTTCTCCTTTTTCAACAATTGTTACTTTTTGTCCAAGCTGTGCTGCGCGAATCGCCGCAACATAGCCTCCAGGACCTGAACCAATGACTAGCGTATCTACTTCATTTGCAAAATCTCCGACAACCATGCATTACCCCTCCATTAATAATAATTGTGGATCGTTCAATAGACGTTTCACGTGGTTAAGTGCATTCTGAGCTGTTACGCCATCAATTAGACGGTGATCATAACTGATTGAAAGAGCAAGTACTGGAGCAGCTACAATCTCGCCATTCTTCACAACTGGCTTTTCTTCAATACGACCAATACCTAAAATAGCGACTTCTGGGTGATTAATAACTGGTGTAAACCAAAGACCACGAGCAGAACCAACGTTAGAAATTGTAGCAGAACCACCCTTCATTTCCGCACCACTAAGTTTACCATCACGTGCCTTAACTGCCAACTCATTAATTTCATCAGCAAGGGCAAAAATTGATTTGCGATCTGCATCCTTAACAACTGGAACGAAAAGACCATGCTCTGTATCTGCTGCAATTCCGATGTTAAAGTAATTTTTATATACAATTTCATCATTAGCATCATCAATTGATGCATTAAGTGCAGGGAATTTACGTAAAGCAGCAGTAAGCGCCTTTACAACATAAGGCAAGTACGTAAGCTTCGTTCCTTGTTCAGCTGCAACGGCTTTGTACTCTTTACGATGAGCAACTAAAGCAGAAACTTCAATTTCATCCATGTGTGTTACGTGCGGTGCTGTATGTTTAGAATTTACCATTGCCTTAGCAATTGCTTTACGAACACCTTTAAATGGAACACGCGTTTCTTGTTCACCAACTGGAATAGACACTGGCTCTGATTTTTGCGGAGCTGCTGCATCAACTGCCTTTTCTTCTGGTTGAGCAGGAGCTTCAGTTGTTGCTGTACCACCATTTAAGAATGTATCTATGTCTTCTTTCACAACGCGACCATTCTTACCGGTTCCACTTACTTTAGAAATTGATACACCTTGTTCACGAGCGTACTTACGAACAGACGGCATAGCGATTACACGTGCACCATTATCTGCCTCATCTTCATTCGAAGTATCTGTAGCAGGTTCAGAAGATTTAGCTTCTTCTTTAGCAGGCTCAGCTTCTGCTTCAGGTGCGCTATCTTCTTCTACAGGATTTGCATCCCCAGCATCAATCGTTACAAGAACGTCACCAACAATGCTTACCGTACCTTCCTCAACATGAACTTCTAGTACTTTCCCATCAACCGGTGATGGAATTTCTACAACTGCTTTATCATTTTGAACCTCAAGAAGAATGTCATCTTCCTTAATTTCATCACCTGGTTTAATAAACCACTTTACAATTTCACCTTCGTGAATACCTTCACCAATGTCAGGCAGTTTAAACTTATATGCCACTTTGAAGTGCCTCCTTTAATTAAGCAGTTAAATTAGCTGAAAAGGAAAGACTTTCATCTTCCCTTCTCTTATGCTTGTCTATTTTTAATAAAACTAGATTTTAATATTAGAAATTAATAACTTTTTTCGCCGTGTCAATAATACCTTTATAATCTGGTAACCAATCATCTTCTACAGATGCAAACGGGTAAATTGTGTCAGGAGCTGTCACACGTAAAACTGGTGCTTCTAGGCTTAAGATAGCTCTTTCAGTAATTTCAGCTACAACATTTGCAGCGATACCAGCTTGCTTTTGTGCTTCTTGAACAACAATTGCACGGTTTGTTTTCTCTACAGATGCGATAATTGTCTCTATATCCAGTGGGCTAATTGTCATTAAATCAATTACTTCAACATCAATACCTTCTTTTTCAAGCTCTTCTGCAGCTTTAAGTGAAGAATGTACCATTGCTCCATATGTAACAATAGTTAAGTCTTTACCTTCACGTTTAATATCTGCTTTACCTAGTGGGATTGTGTACTCTTCTTCAGGTACCTCCGCACGGAATGAACGGTAAAGCTTCATGTGCTCAAGGTAAACAACTGGATCGTTATCACGAATCGCAGAAATTAAAAGACCTTTAGCATCATAAGGAGTTGAAGGAATAACCACTTTTAAACCAGGAGTTTGAGCCATAAGCCCTTCTAAACTATCTGCATGCATCTCAGGTGTTTTAACTCCACCACCAAATGGTGAACGCACTGTAATTGGTGACGTTAATTTCCCACCAGTACGATATCGCATACGATTCATTTGACCTGCGACAGAATCAAACACTTCAAAAACGAATCCGAAAAATTGAACTTCCATTACAGGACGGAAGCCAGTAAGTCCTAAACCAATCGCTAAACCACCGATACCTGATTCAGCAAGCGGAGTATCAAATACTCGATCTTCACCAAATTCTTTTTGTAAGCCCTCAGTCGCACGGAAAACCCCTCCGTTTTGACCAACGTCTTCACCAAACACAAGAACATCTTCATTATTCTTAAGCTCATTACGCATACCATCCGTAATCGCTTGAATCATTGTCATTTGTGCCATAGGTTACTTCGACTCCTTTGCTGTATATTCTTCCATTTGCTCGCGGAGGTTTGCCGGTAAATCTTCAAACATAAAGCCAATTAAATCCGTTACTTTTTGTTTCGCCGTTCCATCCGCTTTTTTCATTGCTTCTTTAATGTCGTCTTTTGCTTTATCAACTACTTCATTCTCTTTTTCTTCTGTCCATAATCCTTTTTTCTCTAGGAATTTACGGAAACGAACAAGAGGATCTTTCTTTGTCCACTCGTCATCAAGATCTGAAGAGCGGTAACGTGTCGGATCATCACCAGCCATAGTATGTGGACCATAGCGATATGTCATTGTTTCAATAAGCGTTGGACCTTCACCAGCTAATGCACGCTCACGAGCGTCTTTTGTTGCAGCATAGACAGCAAGAACGTCCATACCATCTACTTGAATTCCTTCAATACCAGCAGCAACTGCTTTTTGAGCAATTGTCTTTGCAGCAGATTGCTTTTCGACAGGTACTGAAATAGCAAAGCGGTTATTTTGAACAATAAATACTGCAGGAGCATTATACGCACCAGCAAAGTTCATTCCTTCATAGAAATCACCTTGTGACGCACCACCATCACCTGTATATGTGATTGCGATATTGTCTTTGTTTTTGCGCTTAAGACCAAGTGCAACACCAGCTGTTTGAATGATCTGAGCACCGATAATGATCTGTGGGAACATAATGTTTAAGCCATCAGGAAACTGACTTCCAGCAAAGTGACCACGTGACCATAAGAATGCTTGATGTAATGGTAAGCCGTGGAATACAATTTGTGGAATATCACGGTAACCAGGTAAAATCCAATCTTCTTTATCTAAGGCAAATTGACTTCCTAACATTGATGCCTCTTGACCTGCTACTGGAGCATAGAAACCAAGGCGCCCTTGACGGTTTAATGAAATCGCACGTTGATCCCAAATTCGTGTATAAACCATACGTCTCATAATTTCTTGTAGCTGTTCATCACTTAATTCAGGCATTGCAGCTTCATTAACCACTTCGCCCTCCTCATTTAAAATCTGGAACGTTTCAAATTGATTTTCTACTTGCTCTAACGTTTTTGTACTCACTACCTTCACCTCTTCCTTTCAAATAAAAAATAAAGTCAATCGTTTTTCATTGAATTAAAATGACTATAAGTTAAGTAGGCTATTTCTACTTGACAAATCTCTCCCATAGGATACCCAATCTCTACTCATACATAACCTCTATGGTAAAGTTTGCATCAAAATTTCGACAAGTTCCGCTTAGCCACATATGTATAAAAATACGATTGATGTTGCATCGCAAAACTCCACTTGGTCTGTATTAGTCAATTTACGAACAAAGTAATACAACACAACTTACGAAATTAAGTCTACATCACTTTAATAAAATCCGTCAATCCTTTTGCTTATCTTAATTTTAATTTATTTATTAAAAAGCTTCGGTTTACTAAGTAGTTAAGTTGTTATATATCAATTTAACTTTACAATAGTACAGATTTGACTCTTACAAATTACGCACCTCATATATTTCAGTAAAGATAAACATAGGTCTATATCAACATAGGTAAAACATGACATAGAAAAAAGCTTAACGTACTATTCAAACTGTACGTTAAGCTCTGCTTTTTCGTAGAATTCCCTTTTTAATTGGTTATACTCATCTGTCGTTTTATTAAATTCTTCTTTATAGCCTTCTACTTTTTCATATGCTTCATTTACATTGTCAATTTGATTTTGAAGATCCTCCATAACTAACTCTTCTTCCTGTAACATTTCAAACAACGTTTTATCTAAATGAATTGCTTCAGAGTAACTATCGTACAATTGTTGATAATGATCATAACGCTCTTGCATAACCTTTACCAAATCAGTTAATACATCATTCAGCTCAAAATCCTCTATCTTTTCAACTTCCCCTTCTATTTTCTTGAATTCTTGAAAGCTTTCTTCGATACTTTCCTTTTCTTTCATAATCATGTTCTCCCGTGCTTGAATCGACGATATCGCTTCATCAGCAACTTGAACGATTTCCTCAAAATCATTCATACCTAGAGCAATAATCTGCTCAAATAGGTCATTCTCTCTTATTTCTGCCTTCTGAAGTGGCTCTTGTTGGTCTTCAAAAGGTTGTTCAAGTTCAACCGCAGCCTCTAAATGCTCGTAAACGGTATTTGCAGGGTTTTCCCCGCAAGCTGTTAGAAAAATAATTGTTACAAATAAAATTACCAACCACTTTACAAAACTCAACATCCATTTCCCCCTATCCTGTATAGCTACTTACTTCTAGACTAATGGAATAAGTACAACTTGTACAATACATCGTTTAAATAATTCTGTAAACGTTGCTATTATATGAGAGCAATATTGGAAATATGTACCTGTCCCTAAATAAATAAATAAATAAATAAATAAAAGAGTTTGGTCATAAGGGAAAAACTGGAGTCCACTGAAAAACTAACCTTTTTTAATGTGAGGACTACGATGCGCTGCGCTCTTACTATGAGAACTCTACTCATAGTAAGAGCGCAGCGGCTTCGAGTTTAGGCAAAAAGGGACAACCTACTGTTTTGACCAAACTCTAAAAAGAATCTTTTAAAATGGGCAAACGTCCAACCAATGATCTTCTCCCTGCATAAAGTAGTTAGTGAATCGCAACCAATGCGGTGCCAAGACGAAAAAGGAGGAATGTCAAATGTTTGGATATGGATATGGTCAAGGTGCGGGATGTTGTTATGACCCTTGTGGTTATGGATACGGCTCTCCAGCTGTTGCAGGAGCTAGTTACGGACCAGGTGCAGGTAAAGGGTTCGCGTTAATCGTTGTACTTTTCATCCTGCTTATTATTGTTGGAGCTTCTAAGTTCGGTCACTGCTAAAAAGTAACGGAAGGAGTAAGGCACCTAAGCCTTACTTCTTCTTAGTTTAGTAACTAGTTATACGTACTATAAAATCAATAGAAAAAGGGAAAAAGTATTATTATTAATCATTCATTAAGGAATACTACTTGATATTTCATTTATTTCTTCATAAAGTTAACTTATAAGCAAAAGGAGTGATACATAAATGTTAACAATGAAGGATATTGTTCGTGAAGGAGACCCAGTATTAAGACAAGTAGCTAAAGAGGTCCCTCTTCCAGCCAATAAAGAAGATATACAAACCTTGCAAAAAATGCTTGAGTTTGTCATCAACAGCCAAGATCCAGACCTTGCAGAGAAATACGAACTTCGACCTGGAGTTGGAGTCGCTGCTCCACAAATAGGAATTTCTAAAAGAATGTTCGCTATCCATGTAACCGATGAGCAAGATCAGCTTTATAGTATGGGTCTATTTAACCCGAGAATTGTTAGCCATTCTATTGAAGAAACTCATTTAGAAGGTGGAGAAGGTTGTCTTTCCGTTGATAGAGATATTCAAGGGAACGTTCCTAGGTATTCTAGAATTACCGTTAAAGGAACAAACTTAAACGGCGAAGATGTAACATTACGCCTACGTGGGTTAGTAGCCATTGTTTTCCAACATGAACTTGATCATCTCAATGGGATCATGTTTTATGACCGGATTGAAGGTTTTCAAGATAAACTAAAAAAAGATCTACCCAATTTACATGCATAAAAAAAAGTGATTCTCTTCCTAATTTTAACATTAGGAATGGATCACTTTTTTTTATCCATTTATTACCTTGAACAGCAGATTTATAACCAACACATACTATACATATAAATCCTCATTTAATTAAAAGGAAAAATACTACAATTTCAAAAAGGAGCGTGAATCACATGTTACGTAGATGGAGAAAAAAAATTGTAAAGAGTTGTAAGAACCTACTTCCTAAAAACCGTCTTATCGAAGTTTAATCACTACTTCTCTGGTTAATAATGCATAGAGATTTTCTAATAATGCTCCAACTTAAAGAAAAACATGAAATGCGGAGACATTTGCTTTATAATGAAAATATAACCAATGGTAAGGAGAGGTAGTAACATGATATTTAAAGTATTTTATCAAAAGAAATTTAACCAAGTTCCTGTAAGGGAATTTACGGAAACGCTCTTTGTTGAAGGAGAGAGTGAATCCGAGGTACGGAAAAAACTTGCTTCACGTAATTATAATATTGAATTTGTAACACCGGTCTCTGGAGCATATCTTGAATATGAAAAACAAAGTGAAGACTTTAATGTGGAGACAATTTAATCCATGAAACAAGTGAAAAACAACCAAACTGCTGTATTTGCCTTAGGTGGTCTAGGCGAAATCGGAAAAAATACGTACGCTGTACAGTTTCAAGATGAAATTATTCTAATCGATGCTGGGATTAAGTTTCCAGAGGACGAGCTTCTTGGCATTGATTATGTTATACCTGATTACACTTATTTAGTAAAAAATGAAGATAAAATTAAAGGTCTCTTTATCACTCATGGGCACGAAGATCACATTGGCGGGATACCTTATTTATTAAGAGCAGTTAATATACCGATTTATGGCGGGAAATTAGCGTTAGGTCTATTAAAAGGAAAACTAGAAGAACATGGTCTTTTACGAAAAACCAAACTGCATGAAATACATGAAGACCAAGTTGTAAAATTCACGAAGACATCAGTGACGTTTTACCGGACAACGCATAGTATCCCTGACTCTTATGGGATTGTTGTAAAAACCCCACCAGGTAATGTGGTTCATACCGGAGACTTCAAGTTTGACTTCACTCCAGTTGGAGAACCAGCTAATTTAACAAAAATGGCGAAAATTGGAGAAGAAGGTGTGCTCTGCTTATTATCAGATAGTACAAATAGTGAAATACCAGATTTCACTATGTCAGAAAGAAAAGTCGGAGAAAGCATAAGTAATATTTTTAATAAAGTTGATGGACGTATTATTTTTGCTACATTTGCGTCTAATATCCATCGCCTTCAACAAGTGGTAGAAGCCGCTGTTCAATACGGCAGGAAAGTAGCTGTTTTTGGACGTAGTATGGAAAATGCATTAACAATTGGTCAAGAGTTAGGCTACATTAATGCACCCAAAAATACATTTATTGAACCATCTCAATTAAACAAGCTACCAGACAATCAAGTAACTATATTATGCACAGGTAGTCAAGGTGAACCAATGGCAGCACTTTCACGTATTGCTAATGGTACTCATCGTCAAATTCAAATCATACCTGGAGATACAGTTGTATTTTCATCATCACCCATTCCAGGAAATACATTAAGCGTTAGTAAAACAATAAATCAGTTGTATCGTGCAGGTGCTGATGTAATTCATGGTTCATTAAATGACATTCACACATCCGGTCACGGTGGGCAAGAAGAACAAAAACTTATGCTTCGTTTAATGAAGCCACAATATTTCATGCCGATTCATGGGGAATACCGCATGTTAAAAATGCACATACGACTAGCTGCCGACTGTGGAATCCCAGTAGAAAATAGTTTTATTATGGATAATGGAGATGTATTAGCACTTCATCCAGAAGAAGCTGGTGTGGTGGGGAAAGTTCCATCAGGCTCAGTTTATGTGGACGGAAATGGCATAGGGGATATTGGCAATATCGTACTAAGAGATCGTCGAATTCTTTCAGAAGAAGGTCTTGTAGTTGTCGTTGTTAGCTTAAATATGAAAGAGTTTAAAGTTACAGCTGGTCCTGATCTCATCTCTCGTGGGTTTGTCTATATGAGGGAGTCTAGCGATTTAATTCATGAAGCACAGAAGCTACTTGCAGGTCATTTAAATGAAGTGATGGAACGGAAAACAACTCAATGGTCTGAGATCAAAAATGAAATTACTGATTTGCTTGGTCCATTTTTATATGAGCGGACAAAACGTAAACCGATGATTTTACCAATTATTATGGAAGTGTAAAACCTTTGAAGAGAATGTCTCAGGATAATAACCTAAGACATTCTCTTTTTTATTACACGAAATAAGGTCTATAACCTAAACCATACTCCTTATTTCGTGCTGACTTTGTCCACATAATTATGTTAAAGAAATGGCCACTCATACTTCTTCGAGGTGATCAAAATCTTGGAGAAAAACCAACTCTTTCTGACCACCATCTTTAATTAAATAACCTTCTCCACGTTTGTGGACCTACAATCCCGTCTACTGTAATGGCTTCTCTTCGTTGAAAATTTCGTATCGCTTGTTCAGTAAGTGGCCCATATAAACCATCTACACGAATATTAAGAGCTCGCTGCACACGTTTCACATCTTCTCCTCTTATATATGGCGTTTGAACAGACAATAGGCGTTGGTATCCTCCCCCACCATTTTCTTGAATTCGATCTAGCGCATGCCAAGTTTGCGGGCCAACAATTCCATCTACTGTAATTCCTTCACTTATTTGAAACTCTCGAATACTTGCTTCAGTTACTGGTCCAAATATTCCATCAGTCGCAACTCCTACTTTTCCTTGGACTTCTTGAACATCAGTTCCTCTCATCATTGGCTGAATCAGGCGAAGCATTCTTCTCGTCTCCTTTCGATACATTTCCTCACGGTCATCTGGCTCATCTGTAGGAGAACCATGTTCGATTGGTTCTGTTGCCGACTCAAAGTCACGTAGCGCTTCCCTCGTTTCCGGCCCGACGATTCCGTCTACCGAGATCGATGCCGTTCGTTGAAAACGCATCACAGCATCTGCTGTTTGAGGTCCAAATATTCCATCAATTCTACCAGGGTGAAACCCAAGTTCATCTAAACGTTCTTGCAAGGCCCGAATATCATCACCTTGATCACCTCTAGAAAGAATCGTTCTTTGTCGTGCCCCTGCAACATACGTCGGAGATGGAGGTGGACTGTCAGTAAAAGTCGCCCCTTCCTCACGCAACCAATTTCGAAAACTATGCATACTAATAGATGGGCAAGGTTTCCACGAGTATCCCGGAAACTCGATATGACCCCATACATTATCAATAGGAATACTTAATTGATCCATTAAACTTCGAGTGAGCTCTAAAGTTGCTTGACGTTGGGCAACTGTTAGTGATTGTGTTCGAAAATCACCAACCATACAAATTCCAACTGCAAAACTATTACTATTCCCTACATGATAACTAACAACCTCTAAGTCATGGCATAAGCTAATCGAGCCATCCTGATCAACCACATAGTGATATCCAATTCCAGGCCACCCTAATTCATTAACGTGATAGCGCGCAAACGCCTCTGCACTCCCAGATGTAGTCGCACTGTGGTGGATTGCAATATTTCTGATTGCACTTTTTGCTCTTCTCCTGTAGGAAGTCGAGCGACTAGATGCCAAAGAGTTTCTTTTATCAATTATGTTCATTGATTGATCACCTCATATTATATATATATGAGAAAGTTATCAATCGTGATGTACATAAGAATAAAGCAGAAAAAGGCTGACATTTATCAGCCTTTTTCTGCTTTATTCTTTAATACCTAGAACTCGGTTTACACGCTTCGTTAACATTTTCATTCCGCCACCACCAGCTTGAAAGTGACGGAGTTGTCCTTCCTCATCGAATACATAATAAGCAGGTACATATTCATTCTCAAAAGCATCTGTTAATTTATGCTGATCATCAACAAAAATCGGTTGTGTAATCCCGTGCTCTTCTGCCACATTTTTTATTTCGTCTAAATTTAAATCTTTCTCAGAGCGAGGCATATGCACAGCAATTACATTTAACTTATCTTTGTAAGTATCGCGGAACTCATTAACATTTGGCATTGCTTCTTTGCACAAACCACAACTAATTGACCAAAAGTGAATGAGCGTTGGTTTGTTTCCAACTAGATCACTTTTTGTGACCTCACCGTTTAACCAAGTTGATGCGCCTTCTAATTCAGGCATTTGAGACCGTAATTTTAACGCCATATCAAACCATCCTCCTCTTGATTATCTAGCTCGGATAAAAAAAGGCCTAACATTGCTGCTAGACCTTCTAATCTTTAGATTTTTACACGTTAAGTGTTTCTTGACCTGGCTTCCAGTTTGCTGGGCAAAGTCCACCAGTTTGAAGAGCCTGAAGTACACGAAGAGTCTCGTCCACGTCACGACCAATGTTGTTATGGTTAACTACTGAGTACATTAGCTCACCTTCTGGACTAATGATAAATAATCCACGAAGTGCAATACCTTCTTCTTCAATAAGCACACCATATTCACGTGATACAGCATGATTTGTATCAGCTGCAAGTGGATATTTTAACTCACCAAGACCATTTTCATCACGTGAAGTGTTGATCCAAGCCTTATGAGTGTGTACTGTATCCGTTGATACACCAATAATTTCTGCATCTAAATCTTCGAATTCATCATAACGATCACTTAGCGCTGTAATTTCAGTTGGACATACGAAAGTGAAATCCATTGGATAAAAATAAAGAACTGTCCACTTATCGTTCTTCATGTTTTCTTCAAGGCTCACCTTTGAAAATTCTTTGTTCGGCAATACTGCATCCATTTCAAAACGGGGTGCTTGTTTTGCTACCATACGCTTGTCTGTCATATGTACAACCTCCTATTAATAATAAAATGTCTTTACAGCCGTCATTATAAAAGAAGTTTTAACACTAGTCAATATCATTTAATAATAAATATAAATTAGTATGTGAAAATCTTTTACATTGAAGTACAAATTGTAGTATACCCACGCCTTGACCTTCTAAACGACTCCTACAAAATTAATTATAACAATGTTTTCCTTTAAAAGCGATTAATATGCTTATCATTCTCAATCAAAATATACATCCTATTTGAGAGGATTACTGTTTTATGCTACTATTAACACTTAATATTTCAATAGGGTTTGAAACTAGGAGTGATTTCATGGAACAATGGGTAAACCAACTTTCAGATGGAGCTTTATTAATAGGATTAGCGACAATTATTGGTCAAATCGTATTAGCTATCTTGGCTTTTTTAATTGCGCGTTCCATTGGAAAAAGGCTCATTCAAGGCAGTTTCTCCAGAATGGAGACGCAAAAAGGAATGTCTGCAGGTCGAGTTAAAACACTAGAGAAATTGGCAATTAATGCTTTCTCATACGTTCTAATATTTGTCTTTATAACAATCATTATTAGCATATTTGGTCTAGACGCTACTGGTCTTATTGCCGGTGCTGGTGTTGTTGGACTAGCTATTGGCTTTGGAGCACAAGGTCTTGTCAGTGATGTTGTAACAGGATTCTTCTTATTGCTTGAAAAGCAAATTGATGTTGGTGATTACGTTACAGCTGGTGGGGTTGATGGAATCGTAGAGGAAGTGGGATTACGAAATGTACAACTTAGAGGTTTTGATGGCACGTTACACTTTATCCCTAATAGAGGAATCAGCAATGTTAGCAATCATTCACGTGGTAATATGAGAGCACTCGTTGATATGAGTATTTCATACGATGATAATATTGATGAAGCAATGACTATTCTTCAAGCTGCTTGTGATAAGATAGCAAGCGAAGATGAAAGCATTAAAGAGGGACCAAATGTTGTCGGAGTACAAGGTCTAGGGGACTCAGATGTCGTCATCCGAGTAATCGCAAAAACAGAGAATATGGAACAATGGGCTGTTGAACGTAAATTACGTAAAGCTCTAAAAGAAGCTTTAGATGCGAATGACATCGAAATCCCATTTCCACATCAAGTATTTATTGAGAAGAAGAAATAATAATACCGTTTTATTAAATTAGACTAGACTAGACTATGGTTATATCGACAAGGAGGCTGAAACATTTTGTTTCAGCCTCCTTTGTTTTTATTGCTGATGTCCGATCGATTGTTCAACTTGTTGGCAAATTTCCTGAGCTGTCATCCCATGAGCATTAATAACAGACCCTTTAATAGCCACATCCTGAACACCCATCACGTTTTGGTCTTGACCAGTAATAACACAACAGTCACAACCTTGTGCATCTTGCTCTTGTTTTAACTGCACAACGTCATAGCCCATTGATTGTAATTGTTGTTGTACATCTGATAATGATTGTTCGACACCGATTTTTGGCATCACCAGCACCTCCGCTAGATTTTAATTCATAACACTTATTACTGTTTCCCATTCTTTGCTAACTATGCACCAAAACGATAATTTTCAGGAAGAAAAACAACCGTCAATAGGATAATTGATTATTCATTTCATACAAAAAAGCCGTCTGGAAAGACGACTTTTTTGTTATTATTTAGCAGAATTATGTTGCTTAAAGTATTCAATTATAGTTTGAACTGCAAAAGGAATCGCATCTTCATTTGGTTCTAACCTAGCATCATGTAACCCAAATGGACTTTCCACTCCTAGCCAAAACATCATTCCAGGTATTTGCTCTAAAAAATAACCAAAGTCTTCCCCTGTCATTGCCTCACTACAAATAGAAAGATTCACATGTTCATTCGCCTTTGCAAACTCAATAAATGAATTAGAAACAGTTTCGTCATTATAAACTTGACAATAATTTGCACCATAGTCGATCTCAACCTGGCAGTCAAATCCTATTTCTAGTCCGTTTAGTAACGATTCAATTCGTTTTTTTATGACTTGCATCGTTTCAATTGACTTTGTTCGAATTGTTCCTTCAATTACAGCTGTGTCTGCAATAATATTTTGTTTTGTTCCACCTTTGATCACTCCAATTGTAACTACACCAGCATCAAGAGGATTTACATTACGCGAAACAATTGTTTGTAGCTGTGTTACCAAATGACTAGCTGCTACAACCATGTCATTTGCTGTATGAGGATACGCTGCATGACCTCCTTTTCCCTTTAAATGGATAAAAAGCTCAGATGTATTGGCAAAAAGTAAACCTGGTTTGGTTGCAATTGTTCCTACCGGATATTCTGGAGCTATATGCAATGCCAGAATCTCATTAGGCCACCATTTCTTTAACTGTTCCGATTCAAGCATTTGCTTTGCGCCACCCGGTCCTTCTTCAGCTGGTTGAAAAATAAACAATTGATTTTGACTTGGTTGGTTATGAGAAAAGTAGCTTATTACACCTAGAGCTATTGTCATATGAACATCATGTCCACAAGCATGCATGTTGCCTTCATGCTTAGACTTATAATCGCCATAGCTAGTTTGTTCTACTATTGGCAACCCATCGATATCAGCACGGTAAGCGATTGTTCTAGAAGGATCTTTGCCGTTAAGGAAAACAAAAACCCCCGTTTTCCACAACTCTATTGTCATAAATTCTTGAGGAAGTTCATGAAGGCGAGCTAATAGATATTGTTGTGTTTTCACTTCTTCATAACCTAGTTCAGGGATCTGATGCAAATCACGACGAATATGAATTAATTCCTCCGTAGATAACATTATCTCTCTCCTACTTTCAAAAAAGATTGAAACTGTTGTTCTAAAGCACCTATAAGAACCGTAATCTCATCACTTGTTAACGTTAATGGCGGCAGTAATCGGATAATCGTTTGCTGAGTTACATCAACCATAAAGCCTTCTTCTAATAGTTGATGTTGAATGAACTTCACATCAGGTGCCTTTAGGTTCATTACTAATCCAAGCATCATTCCTTTTCCCCTTATACCTGTTACTAGGTCTGGAAAAATGCTTTGTAATCGTGTTAGTTCTTCATATAACTTATTGGCTATTTTTGAACCTGTTTCTAATTGCCCATCTTCTATTAACACATCAATAACCGTATTTCCGAGTGCCGCACTAAGCGGCGATGGCGCGAACGTCGTCCCATGGTCACCAGGCTGAAACAAATGAGAGAATTCTTGGGCAACAATAATTCCACCTAGCGGCAAACCTCCCCCTATTCCTTTTGCAAAAAGGATAATATCAGGCTTAATTCCTGCATGCTGATAAGCAAAAAACATCCCCGTTCGGCCAATTCCTGTTTGAATTTCATCCATGCAACACAAAACATTATAAGTTTGACATAGTTTCGAAATAGCTTGAAGATACGATGCTTCAAGCGGAACAATCCCACCTGACCCAAGTACAGGTTCAACAATGATAGCAGCTGGCTTTTTTGTTTGGAAAATGTGTTCAAGAGCGGCAATATCATGTGGCTTCACTTCATAAACAGGAGTATCCGTAACCGGAAAATCTTGATATACCCCAGGTTGTCTCGTCAATTTGATCGCACCTAATGTTCGACCATGAAAACTTTTTTTCATTACAACGATTCCCAGGCGTTCTTCTGGCTGTTGTTTAGACCATTTATGAACAAATTTCAACGTTGCCTCTGTTGCTTCTGCCCCTGAATTCGTAAAGAAAACCTTCCCTTTTATTGAATACTTTAACAAACGTTCCGCCAAAACAATTGCTGGCTTATTATAAAAAACGTTTGAAATATGTAAAAATTTAGCCCCTTGCTCTGTTAACGTTTTGATTAGTTTGGGGTGAGAATGACCTAAAATATTGACGGCTAAGCCCGTAAATAAGTCTAAATATCCTTTGCCATTTTCATCAAATAAATAATTCCCCTCACCACGCTCAATGACGATCGGTAACCGACCATAAGTTGACATAATTGCTTGTTTATCACGTTCTATCCAACTTGACACCACACTTTACCCCTTCCACTCTTATGTAAGGAAAGAGCTTTGCCAAAGAGGTTAACACCTAATCGGCAAAGCTACTCATCCAAACAACTATTAGATATCTTCATTTAAACGTCTAAGCTCTTGCTTAATTTCCGTTTTCCCTTTTGTTTTCTCATCAATTTCCTTAATGACACGTGCAGGTGTACCAGCTACTACTGTATTTGGTGGTACATCCTCTGTAACAACCGCTCCAGCTGCTACAACAGCGCCCTTACCGACCGTAACACCTTCTAAAATAACACAATTTGCACCCACAACTACGTCATCTTCTACGACAACTGGTTTAGCTGAAGGTGGTTCAATTACACCAGCTAAAACTGACCCAGCACCAATGTGACAATTTTTTCCGACTGTAGCTCGTCCACCTAATACTACATTCATATCAATCATCGTACCCTCACCGATTACAGAGCCGATGTTAATACTAGCACCCATCATAATAACGGCATTGTTACCAATTTCAACTTGATCACGAATAATTGCACCTGGCTCAATGCGCGCTTGGATGTTCTTCATATCTAAAAGTGGAATCGCGGAGTTACGGCGGTCGTTTTCAATAACAACGTCTTCGATCTTTGCTTCATTTTCTTTTAGAATTGGCTCGATTACACTCCATTCACCAAATAAAACTCCAACAGATCCAGTAATAAATGCTTTTGTATCAGCTCCGAAATTCAAACCTTCTAAATTACCTTTAATATGTACTTTTACCGGTGTTTTCTTTTCACTTTTTGAAATAAATTGAATAATTTCATTTGCATCCATCATTTTCATTATAATTCCTCCTACTTTTTAAACAATCTCTTCATTATGATAAAGATTTAAGATAAAAAATGCAATCACCTAGCATATTTTTCTTCTATGAAATTCAAAAAACGAGCAACACTCTCATGATAATTATAGAAATTGCTCTCCACTACTTCAAAACTGTATAAACAACTAAAAATATTACCCTAATATGATTAACAAAACTGTAATCGTTACAATGCTAAACATAGTAGTTATCAGTGTAACACTAGATACAAGTCGTGGTTGCGAATCAAATTGGACTGCATACATGACAATGGTCGCTGCTGAAGGCATTGCCGCCGAAACAATTAATACTTTTGCCATAACTGGATCCATCGGTAACATGAGTGTAATTCCATAGGCTATCGTAGGAGAGATCAAAAGCCTAACGATTGTACTATAAGTGACGACCCCCCACTGAAAATTCCCCCATTTTATTCTTGCAAGTTGCATTCCTAAAATAATCATTACCGTAGGAATTGCAGCCTCAGCTATGATGTCAATAGTTAGTATAAAGTTAGAAGGAACAGTGAAATCTAATAACTTCAATAAAATTCCGATTAAAAAGGCATATGTAGCAGGCATCTTTAACACTTCCTTTATCGCTATGCCTACTCCTGCTTTACCTCTTGCAGCATAATAGACCCCTACACAATTCATAAGAATCGATTGTAATACAAGATACATAACAGCATAAGCGAAACCAGCTTCACCATATGCAAATAAAATAATTGGCGTCCCATAATTACCTGCATTCATAAAAGCTGTAGATAGAATAAGACCACCTTCCATAGACTGATCATACTTTTTTAATTTGACATATATTTTATTCAAAAGAATGAGTGAAAATAAAATAAGCAACGCAAAAACTACCATATAAAATGATTGGATATCTAACTCTGAACTGTAAAAAGTTCGAAAAACTAAACAAGGTGTCATAATGTAAATGGCTACCGTTGACACCGGTTTAATATCAACCTTCTTCCATTTTTGAACAACAAATCCAATTAAAAATACGAATAAAACAGGTAATACAACCTCAAAGAAAATTTGCATCAGTACCCTCTCCAACTCTATTAACCAATTAGTTACTGGTCTATTATACTCTTCTAAAAAATAGAGTTGAAGAAAAATGTGTTTATTTCCCCGGCAAGAATGTAGGAGATTATACATGTTTCGTTATAAAACGACAGATCAACCATCTGCACTAAACATTTTTGTTATATATTAAATTAACAAAGATTAAATTTGTTATATAACAGGCTCTACAAAAAAATGCAGAGCCTACTTTCATATATATTTATTTTTGAAATTGAGCTTCTTCCGTCGACCCTTTTAATGCAGTTGTAGAAGAAGTCCTCCCCGTAACAACTTGCGAAATCTCATCAAAATAGCCCGTTCCTACTTCGCGCTGATGTCTCGTTGCTGTATAGCCTTTACTTTCGCTAGCAAATTCTGCTTGTTGCAACTCAGAGTAAGCGCCCATTCCACGCTTTCTGTATCCATTGGCAAGCTCAAACATACTGTGATTAAGGGCATGAAATCCTGCAAGCGTAACAAATTGGAATTTATACCCCATCCTTCCTAGTTCAACTTGATACGTTTCAATTTCAGTTCTACTTAAGTTCGCTTCCCAATTAAACGAAGGAGAACAATTATAAGCAAGCATTTTTTCAGGAAATTTAACATGTATCGCGTCTGCAAATTTTTTCGCTTCTTCTAGCGATGGTTTTGACGTTTCGCACCATATTAAATCTGCATACGGTGCATAAGCAAGACCTCTTGCAATTGCTTGATCTATACCTGCAGATGTTCGGAAAAACCCTTCAGGAGTACGCTCCCCTGTGATAAACGGATGATCTGTTGGGTCAATATCACTCGTAATTAAATCAGCTGCATCTGCATCCGTCCGAGCAATAAGTACCGTTTGAACACCACTTACGTCAGCCGCTAATCTAGCTGCTGTCAGGTTTTTAATAGCTATTTGAGTTGGGATGAGCACTTTCCCGCCTAAGTGTCCACATTTTTTTTCTGATGCTAATTGGTCTTCAAAATGGACAGCAGAAGCACCCGATTCAATCATACCTTTCATTAATTCAAAGACATTCAGTTGACCGCCAAAGCCCGCCTCTGCATCCGCAACGATTGGGGCAAAATAATCAACGTCCCCTTCGCCTTCCATGTGCTGTATTTGATCTGCGCGTTGAAGCGCTTGGTTAATTCGTTTTACAACGCTTGGAACACTATTAGCAGGATACAAACTTTGATCTGGGTACATATGTCCGGAAAGATTAGCATCCGCAGCCACTTGCCAGCCACTTAAATAAATTGCTTTCAATCCAGCTTTTACTTGTTGAACAGCTTGATTTCCAGTTAACGCTCCTAACGCATTTACATAGTCTTCTTCATGCAATAGATTCCAAAACTTCTCTGCCCCTCTGCGAGCGAGTGTGTGCTCCACTTGTACAGATCCTCTTAAGCGAACAACATCTTCTCCTGAATACGGTCTTTCAATCCCTTTCCACCTAGCATCATTTCCCCACTGTTCCTCCAATATTCTTCCTTGCGTTTGTCTAGATTCTCTCATAACGCTCTCTCCCCCAATCATTTTATAATTACACTTATCGACCTAATCAGGTAAGTGTAAGAAAATTGTCAGACCATCTTGACACGGTACAACTTTTAAACTTACTGAACTCACTCCTTAATAAACCTTTCAATATACCTTACACCCCTGTTCTACCTTCTAAGACTTTTAAATTTTACGGACTCATTGTTTTCCTCCTCACAGCACATCTGTATTATTACAGATTAAATATTACAAAATTATAATATAACAGATTATTTTGAAACGCAACCATTTTTTTCTTATTTTTCGAATATTTACATTTCCACTTGGTTGGGTAGATTGATTCATTCTAAATAGTACTTCAAAACGATAAAAAAACCTTGAAATTAGTGATCTCAAGGTTTTGGCTGACTTACCTTATTGCTCTATACAGTCTTTTTAGGCTTTTTATATCCTTTGACCTCTGTCTTAAATATTTTTACAATCCCAACACTCATCACTAGTAATATAATCGTTAAAGGAAATGCACTAACAATAATTGCTGTTTGAAGAGCATTCAATCCACCAGAAGCCATTAATACAATAGCAGAAGCAGATAAAATTAACCCCCACGTTATTTTAATCAAATTCGATGGATCAATGTCACCTTCTGTTGTTTGCATACCTAAAACAAAGGTTGCTGAATCA
Source organism: Halalkalibacter kiskunsagensis (assembly GCF_037027555.1). Taxonomy (NCBI): domain Bacteria; kingdom Bacillati; phylum Bacillota; class Bacilli; order Caryophanales; family Bacillaceae; genus Halalkalibacter; species Halalkalibacter kiskunsagensis. Next base: position 35,706 of record NZ_JAXBLX010000004.1, read on the forward strand.
GCAGAGGTAATAAAAAACGTACTAATTAAAAGCACTGTGACAATAGACAACAGTCCCCCTAAAGGCAAATGTTCAAAAACAAAGAATAACCCCGTTTCTAAACTTTGACCAGCGACATCCACTCCTTGCAAAAGGTCTAAATGAATTCCAGTCCCTCCGAAAACGGCAAACCAAAACGCACAAACAATGGTTGGAACAATGAGTACAGCAACCGTGAATTCTCGAACAGTCCGCCCTTTTGAAACACGAGCAATAAACATTCCGACAAAAGGAGACCACGAAATCCACCAAGCCCAATAAAAAATTGTCCATCCTTGCGTCCAGGCTGCTCGATCTGCATCTAATGGGAATATTCGCATCCCCATCTGCGGAAGGTTCTGGATATATTCTCCGAACGTGTGAGTAAATAAGTTTAATATAAACAATGTTGGTCCAAGTATTACCATTGCGAGCAATAAAATTGTAGCAAGTACCATATTTGCATTACTTAAATATTTAATACCTCGCTTGATCCCTGTACTCGCTGACAAAATAAAAAGAACAGTAATTATCGCGATAATTGTAACCTGAATGCCAAAGTTAACTGGAATTCCAACTAAATAGCTTAAGCCTGCATTGATTTGTTGAGATCCAAGTCCAAGGGAAGCACAAACTCCAAATAAAGTTGCAAAAACAGCAATAATGTCAATTGTATAACCAATAGGACCTTTTACGCGATCACCGAGAACAGGCTGAAGAGTTGCACTCATTAATCCGGGTGCATCTTTACGAAATTTAAAGTAAGCAAGCGCCATTGCAACTACAGCATATATCGCCCAAGCATGAAAACCCCAGTGCAAATACGTATAACGTAGCGCAAGCAAGGCGGACTCACGCGTTCCCCCTTCTCCTACTGGTGGTGCAGCATAATGCGAAACAGGTTCTGATACACCATAAAATAATAAACCAATACCCATACCGGCACTAAAGAGCATAGCAAACCAAGTTGGTCTACTAAATTCTGGTTTATCCGTATCTTTACCAAGCTTAATTCGCCCATATTTGCTAAAAATTAAAAATAAAGCAAATAGCAAAAAGAAAGATGCTGCTAAATTATAAAACCAGCCAAATGAATTTAAGAAGAACGTTTGTGCAGTGGTCATAATGCTGCCTAAATGATCAGGAAAGAACGTACCCCACAAAACAAAAATAAGCGCAATAACAACCGAAATCTTATAAGTAATAGTCAAATTTTTCACGAGTATTATCCTTCCTCTCCGTATCTAAAAGTCATATCGAATTATAGTACTCCGTTACTTCTTCCTAGTCTGCAACAACATGGATATTTTTATTATTTTTACTTTCATTAAGCCAATAAAAAAAGCTCAGCTTTCGCTTGAGCTTTCAGTCATCCTGCTATTGTCTAATTTAGATACAACATTCTCACTTTCTACGTAAACACTTCTACTTGGGAAAGCAATCGAGACATTTTCTTCTTCTAAAATTCGCATAATTTCATAATTAATTTCTTCTTTGATTCTGAACCATTCAGTCCACGCAATCGTTTTTGTAAAAAAATAGATAAATATATCAAGGCTCGAACTGTTAAACTCATTAAAACGTACCATTATTAATTCTTGATCGACTTCATCATGCGATCTTAAAATCGACTCAATTCTTCTCGCACACGTTTCAAGCTTTTCTTGGGAAGTAGAGTAAGTAACTCCTATTGAAAAAGAAATACGACGTTTCCCCATTTCGGACCAGTTCGTTATTGGTTCATTTGCTAATGTTGAATTGGGAATCGTAACGATAGAATCGGCAAATGTACGAATTTGTGTACTTCTGAAACTAATATCTATGACGGTTCCTTCTACTGACGGAGTTTGAATCCAATCCCCTTTTGAAAAAGGTTTCTCAGTAATAATGATAACACCACCAAAAAAGTTTCCAATTGTATCTTGAGCAGCTAAAGCAAATGCTAAACCACCGAGGCCAAGCCCTGCAATAAAACCACTAATCTCATAACCCCACTCACTTGCAATCACAACAATAACAAGAGCAACTACAGCAAAACGCAAAATTTTTGATAAAAAAGGCACGACCATACTGTGTTCATCTATATCAACATTACGCGCGAGGCGAAAAATAGCCGTCGAATACTCCGATGTGTAATTATATAGCCCCCACCCAACTAAGATGATTATAATGGACCTATAAATATGCTCAACAAACGCAATTGTTGTAAAATTAAAAGGCAAATAGACTAGAGCTAAGTAAGTCCCTAAGACTATCCAAAATGTCCGTAAAGGTTTCTCAAAAGATAATAATATGTTTGAAAATAAAACTGTCGGCGTCTTGCGAAGTGTCGTTAAGATAAGTTTAAAAATATATTTTGTGAATATTTTGCGAAATAACAAAAAGATCGAAAAAATAGCAATTGCTATTCCGATATCAACCAATTCTAACCTGTTTAAGGAACGTAAAAATGCATCCCATCTCCAACTATCTAATTCCATTATTATCCCCCTATCCATGTCGTATTTTATCATAAGAAAGGCGAATTGGACAGTATCATGATTGGAGCCTTACAAGTATAAAATATAGTTTCAAATAAAATAATTCTAGATCATACAAAAAGGCTAAATCTATGAAAGATCCAGCCTTCTTATACCTAAATTCAGTTACTCTTTATGATGATGCTTTCTTTCTCCATCCCATTTCGGGATAAAACCATTTTGTTCTAACTTAATATAGTGTTTATCAAACATCGACGTTATTTTTTTACCTTTCTCTTCTGTAAAGACCCCATACTGTACATACTTGGTAATAACTTCTTTCTTTTTTTCAAGTATATCTTTATGTAATTTAGCCATTTCTTCTTTTTGTTCTTCCGTAAGTTCTACTTTTGCTTCATTTGACACTTCCTCTGCTTGACTAATCGTAGAGATTGTTGAAATACCTGCTAATGTAACCATGAACATCAAACATAATAACCATTTTTTCATTTTAACCACTCCTCATATTTATTCCCACTTATCTTGAACTAAACTTCGAAACTTATGCTATTATAATCATAATTCACTTTAGCGTTTAAAGCTTTTCATTTCCACATAAATGGAAAAAAACACAAAAAACTACTTTATTTTTAAAAAGCCCCACTTATGAGGAATTTCTCATAAGTGGGGCTAGTAACATCACGGTAAACTTGCTTTTAGCTTTCAAATCCCTCTTCTGGTTCATTTGACTTTCCACGCTTTTCTGGAATTGCCCTGTCCACTGTTCCTTCCATATACACATCACTGACTTGTTCATGTGTAGCTGCAAGACCTTGCTCAACTTCTTCTGAACTTTGATAATCTGATGGCTGGTACGAGTTTTGTGCAATAGCTTCTGAAGATTGATAAGAATTCTTTTCCTTAGGTTTGGTCATTTTATTCCCTCCTTTATTCCTTTGTTATTATTCGTATAATGTTTTCTTTTATGTATTATGCTTATGTACTCCTTGTTGCTTGTATATGTAAAGACTTTTTTATCATCCACTTTATAATAAACCGTTCATTATCATTTGCTTTTCTTGATATGTTTTTTTCAAAAGAGCGGCGTAAATTGGGATACTTTAATTTGTCATTCATAGAATATACCTTCTATATGATGTGTTTTTCATTCTAATACCTCTTATTCTCTTTTTAAAAACATAAAAAAACTATAAATTTGAGAGTCTATTCGTCCTTTCCATTACTTGCTGGTGCAATGGAAAAGAAATGATAAATGAAGTCCCTTCTGAACCTGTTTTGATTTCTATTTTTGCAGAGTGCCGTGCTATAATGCTATAACAAATAGCTAAACCTAAGCCTGTTCCCTGATCTTTTGTTGTGAAAAATGGGGTTCCCATATTTTCTAAAATTTCGTTCTCAATTCCTGGACCATTATCATTGATTTCTAACATCACTTTTTCTTCAATGGTATACGTTTTGATTACTAATGTGCCACCAGGATTCATTGCTTCTAACCCATTTAACCCTATGTTTAAGATTAGCTGTCTTATTTCTTTTTCATCTAGGAGTAACAGTGGACATTCACTTAGTTGTAATTGAATTACTTTATTATTCATAAGTGCTTCTGCTCTTAATAAAGGATGCAATGTCTTAATAATTGAGTTGAGGTCTTCTTCCCTACGGTTATTTGCTTTATCTTTTGCTAACGTCAGAAACTCAGTAATAATTCCATTTGCTCGGTGCAGTTCATCAATCATTAAATTGATGTATTCTTCTGGCTGTGGCACATGCTGTTGACTTTTAGCTAATTGTAGGAAGCCAAGAACTGTAGTCATAGGATTTCTTATCTCGTGTGCAATTCCAGCTGCCATTTCCCCGACAAGATTTAATCGATCTAAACGAGAAACCTCTTTCTCCAATTTCACTAGATCCGTTACATCCGTTATCGTACTAATTATACAAGGTTCTCCATCAATTACTGCTGTTTCAGTCGAAAGCAAGCCTTCACGTGACACACCTTTTTTTGTAATGTATGTAATTTCTTCATTGTAATTTGCCTCACATACGTCCTTGGGATCATTTTCATCTAATAATGTCCTATTTGAAGTCGATGTAATTTTTAATACATCTTCTGATTGATCTTGAAGTTCATCAAATTGATAGCCGGTAAACTGGATCCAGCTTTCATTAACCGCAACATAACGTTTATCAAGTAAAGATCGAATAGCCATAAGGTTCGGGCTAAGTTGAAAGATTTTACGAAACCTTTCTTGGGAAACTTGAAGTGCTTGGTTCGCCTGAACCAGTTCTTTCGTTTTTTCTTCAATAATATTTTCTAAGTTGTTGTATCTTTCTTGAAGCTCATACGCTTGTTTCTCTAATAACATATTCTGCTCTTTAATTTCATTTTGTTTATTGTAAATTTGAACGAATGCTTCTACCTTACTTTTTAATATAATAGGATTAAATGGTTTGAAAATGTAGTCAATAGCACCTGTTAAATAGCCTACAGAAACGTGCTCATTAGCTTTACTTAATGCCGTAATAAAAATAATAGGAATATGACTTGAATTTTGTCGTTTCTTAATAATTTCTGCAGTCTCAAACCCATTCAAACCTGGCATTTGCACATCCAATAATATGACAGCAAATTCATATTGAAGTACAAACTTTAATGCTTCTTCTCCTGAAGTGGCCGCCACTAAATGATAATTTTTACCGTTTAGTACCGCCTCTAAAGCCATCAGGTTTTCTGGTCGGTCATCAACCATTAAAATATTAACCTTATCCCGATTATTCATAACCTACCCCTTTATCTTCAATTTCTCACTTTATTCCCTTTAATATATATTTTTTCCTTCAAATTAAATTCTTCGAAATTGTTTGATAACTGATACACCTGGATTGATTCTTTGCTTCCTATCCCTAAAAAGCCTCCGTCACTCAAACTATCATAAAATAAATCATACACTCTATTTGTAAGACTCTTATTAAAATAAATGAGTACATTTCTACACACGATCATTTGAAACTCATTAAACGAGTGATCAGTTACTAAGTTATGATGTGCAAAGATAATATTACTCTTTAAAAACGGATGAAGTTCTACTTCATTATCATTAACAGAATAATATTCTGAGAATTCCTTCTTACCGCCTGCCTTCTGGTAATTCCTTGTATATAGTTGCATACGCTCCAGTGACAATTTTCCTTCTTTCGCCCTTTCAATGATTTCTTCATCCATATCTGTAGCATAAATCTTTGTTTTTCCGTAAATCCCTTCTTCATGTAATACAATTGCCATTGAATACACTTCTTCACCCGATGAACAACCCGCATGCCAAATCCTGATAAAGGGAAGTTTTCGTAAAATCGGAACGACCTCTGCACGAAATGCCTCAAAGAAACTAGGATCACGAAACATTTCAGTCACATTAATAGAAAAATCTCCTAATAATTTCTTCATCAAGTTTGGTTGATAAAGCACTTTAGATTGAAACTCTGAAATTGTTTTTACATTCTCAATTTGTGCACGATGCCATATTCTTCTCTTGATCGATGAATACGCGTAATTCCTGAAATCATACCCATAAAGCTGGTATATTGCTTCAAGCAATAACTTTATTTCAATTCTCTCAATTTCTGTTTTCCTTGCTATTTGAGGTATTTGTTCTAATGACTCAGTCATGGTTCACCATCTTTTTAAATCTACTTATGAAGCCAAACTTTTATTAACGAGAGTAGCTGCTCCATATTAACAGGCTTACTTATATAATCTGAGGCTCCTGCATTAATACATTTTTCCTTATCACTTTTCATCGCTTTTGCCGTTAAAGCGAGAATCGGTAGGTCAGCCCACTTTTCCTCTTTTCGAATAGCTTGCATTGTTTCATATCCATTCATTTCTGGCATCATAATATCCATTAAAATTATATCAATGGAAGTATGATTCTCTAAAACTTCGAGGGCTTCTTTTCCATTTTCCGCAAATACAACTTTCATTTTCTGTTTTTCTAATGCCGTTGTAAGCGCAAATACATTTCGCATATCATCATCAACAACTAAGACCATTTTATTACTTAATTGTTCTTGAATCGTTTCTTTTTGAATATCCATTTGATCGAAACTATTTTGTTTCGTTATAGCATCATCCTGGTCGCTTTCCAATACTATTGCTTCCCCCTCTACTGTACCTGCTACCTCTTGCATAGCTAAATCTACATAACCATCATAATCCGACAAATATAAAGTAAACGTACTCCCATTTCCTTCAATGCTTTCAACACGAATGTATCCGCCTAATAACTCTGAAAGCTCTCTACTAATCGAAAGCCCTAACCCTGTACCACCATATTTTCTTGATGTTGTGCCATCTTCTTGATAGAACGCTTCAAATATGCTTTTCTGTTTTTCTTTCGAAATTCCAATTCCAGTATCGATGACTGAAAATACTACTTTGAAGCCATCTTCTTCTTTTCCTTTTTTAATATGAAGCTCTACACAACCTTTAGTAGTGAACTTAAAAGCATTTGATAATAGATTTTTTAATATTTGTTTTAAGCGCTGATCATCCGTAAAGAGAATCGTTGGTGTATCTGAATCAACCTTTAATTTAAATTCTACTCCTTTTTGATTAGATACCGGGGCAAACTGTCTTTCAACAAATGCCTTCACATCACTAATTAACACTTCTTCAGCGTAAACATCGATTTTTCCCGACTCAATTTTTGATAAGTCCAAAATATCATTTATTAAATCAAGTAAGTCTCTCCCGGAAGCATAGATCGTTGCTGCATGGTCGATTTGTTTTGCTGTTAAATTCCTCTCTGCATTTTCCGCTAACATTTGAGACAAGATTAATAAACTATTTAAAGGTGTTCGAAGCTCATGTGACATGTTTGCAAGAAACTCTGACTTGTACCTAGACCCTAATTTAATATTTCTATTTTTTTCTTCTAGATCCTTTTTTATCAATTCGAGCTCTTTTGCCTTTTCATCTAATTGTTTGTATTGTTCTTGTAACTGCTCATTGATCAGTCGCAACTCTTCTTGCTGTTGTTGAAGCTCTTCTGACTGCGTTTGTAACTCTTCAGATTGCGTTTGTGATTCTACCAACAGTTCTTCTATCTTCATATGATCTAAAATTCGCTCGATACTTGTCCCAGACGCTCGACTTAACTGCTCAAGAATGCGGGTTTCTGAATGAGAAAACGGTTCAAACTTTGCTAATTCTATAACCCCTAACACGTCTCCTTCAAATTCAATCGGAATTAATATTAATGAGGAAGGAGTGGCTGCACCTAATCCAGAGCTCGTTGTAATATACCCTTGCGGAAGATGATCAATATGCATCATCTTGTTATCTTCTGCACACTGACCAACCAACCCTTGACCAAATTGAACTTGATTCACGCCTACATCTTTGTCCTCACGAGCATATGCAGCTATTTTTCTAAAAGCTCTTCCCTCATCCTTTATATAAATAACCCCATAAGTTGCTTTTACAAATTGAGCGATATTTGTCATAATTGTTTTTCCAAATTCATTTAATTCCTTAATACCTTGAAATTTCATTGCTAGCTCTGCATAACGTGATTTAATCCAATTTTCCTCTTTTAAAGCATCAGCTACTTGCTTTTCTTGTTTCGAAATTATCTCAAGGGACTCTGCCATAGCATTATACGCTCTGGCAATATCACCAATCTCATCCTTTGTAGTCACATCAATTCGAGGCAAATGTGTAGTTGAATAAGTAGATACGTTTTTCATCACATTACTTACATTATTTATGCTTTTGGAAATGCTCTTCACAATTGAATAAGTGATAAAAATGATTAATAATAATGCAGCACCTATAAAAACAACAAGAAAGATCACAGCATTTTGGTATGCTTCCTCTGATTCAGAAAGTGCTACCATCATCGCTTGTTCTTCAAGTTCAGCAAATTCGTCAACTTCTTCAATCATATTTTTCCTTAGCTCTTGATTCTCTTGTAAAAGATACGACCTTGCCTCTACTTCATTTCCAGTAGTTACAAGTGAAATAACATTTTGAATCATATCTACATACGATTCATGTAAATTATGTATGGATGACACTAATATTCTTTTTTCCATATCAAAAGATTCCGTTCTTTGTAATCTATCAAATAGAACCTTTAGATTCGTCTCCGATTGATTTATGATCGTAATTTTCTCATTAACATCTGACTCTGAAGTGCTAAGCAGAAGCTCGCGTACTTCCCTAACTATCGTATTTGTTTCATACTTCAATTGTTCTGCTACTGAGACTCGCTCATAATTTTCCATTACGACATCACGCAAATAGCTATTTTGTGTTGTTAATGTATAAAAGACGGTTGTACTTAAAATAAGAATAATTGAAATAATGGACCCTAATCCGATGATCAGCTTTGTTTTTATTTTCATAGTTTTCAAACCCTTTTTAGTTAATCTAATGATTCTAATAGTTTACTATATCAACCATAGTAGTTCTAGAGAGATCCAGTATTTACTAAATAAAAAAGGTTGACAACTAAACTCCAACTCCTTTATTGTAGTCAGAATTTTTGTCAACCTAAACGACCTATTAAGCATTTTTACGAGCTGCAGGTGCTTTTTCTGTTGTGCTTTTTTTCGCAGTTGCTGCCTTTTTCTTTCTTGTTCCCGCTTTTTTCGTTTTCGTTTTATCAAGAGAAGCTTGTAAGGCCGACATTAAATCTGTGACATTCGACACTGCAGCCGGTTCCTTCTCTGTCGCTGTTACAGTTTGTTTTCCTGTTTTCTTTTCTTCAATTAAGTCCATCAATGCAGTACGGTATTCATCTGTGTATTTTTCGGGGGCAAACGTTGTTGTTAACTGCTCCACAAGCATTAATGCTGTATCAAGTTCCTTTTGCACGACTAACTGTTCAGAAGGTACATTTGGAACATCTTGTACATTTCGTACTTCATCAGGAAAATGGATCGTTTCCATTAAAAGGGTATCTTTATAAACACGGACAACAGCCAATTGCTCCTTTGAACGAATGATAATTTTCGCCACTCCAATTTTCCCAGATTCCACTAGGGCTTTACGTAAAAGAGAGTATGCCTTTCCACCACCGCTATCTGGAGCAATAAAATAGCTCTTTTCAAAATAAATCGGATCAATTTCTTCTAATTTCACAAAATCAATAATTTCAACAGCTTTATCTTCATTTTCTTTTTTTAACTTGTCAAGTTCTTCATCATCTAAAACAACAAATTTATTTTTTGCATATTCATATGCTTTTACAATGTCTTCATTCGTTACTTCTTTATCACAACCAGGACAAACCTTTTGATAACTTATTGGAGTGTGGCACTCTTTGTGTATTTGCCGCAATTTTATATCTTTGTTTTCTGTTGCAGTATGGAGCTTAATAGGAATATTAACAAGGCCAAAGCTGATACTTCCTTTCCAAACTGTATGCATCGTTTATTCCACCTACTTTTTTTCTTAATGTGCAATTATTTGCTCTTGTTTATGTATGTTCATTTTAAATTTGTTAAATCTAAATAGTAAACAATGTGGAAAGTAGGGAAAACTGTGAAGCCAATGCTTTTGTCACCTGCAACAGATATTCCGAATGGAAGAGGTTGGCTATACGAAGTCAAATATGATGGATTTCGTTGTCTCTTACAGTGGGAAGAATCTGTTCCACAGTTGATGAGTAGAAACGGAAAGAATCTAAATCTTCAATTTCCTGAAATCATCCAAAGCTGCAAAGAAGTTTATCCCTATATTAAGGATTTCTTGCCATTAACATTAGACGGTGAATTAGTCTATCTATCAAACAACTATAAAAGCCAGTTTAATACGGTACAGCTGCGAGGCCGTATGAAGAAACAAGATGTGATCGCTAACCATGCAAAACAATTCCCTTGCCACCTTGTTATATTTGATATTCTTTCATTGGCTAAAACAAATCAAATGAATTTATCACTTTCAAAAAGGAAAAAGGCTATACAAGTACTTTTTAAAAAGAGTAACCTTCCCTTATCCGTAAATTACGAGAGTACACAACGACTTCAATTGATTGAGACCTATCAAAACGGACAAGAACTTTGGGAACAAATTGTTGTTTATAATGGTGAAGGTATAGTAGCTAAAAGAAGCTCAAGCAATTGGGAAAGTGCGAAACGAACACCTAACTGGCTAAAAATTAAAAATTGGCGTTACGTTACAGTCATATTAACTAAATTCGATAAAAATAATGGCTATTTCCATGGTTCTATCTTTTCTGACAATGCCCTCATTGAAATTGTTGTGTTTCGCCATGGACTAAACGAGGAAGAAGAACGAACATTATTTACCTTTTTTCAAAATAACGGAAAGAAAATTTCAGCAAATGTATGGGAACTTCCCCCTTCCATTTGTGTTGATATTGCCTGTATTGATTTTGATGGTAAAAGCTTAAGAGAACCCATGTTTCATTCATTCAATTTTGAAGCAGAAACAACAGACTGTTCTTGGAAGCACATGCAAAGACAACTGAATCCCATTCCTGAGAACATTCAAATTACAAATGCTGACAAGCCTATCTGGTCCACTATTAATGCAAACAAAGACGATTATTTGCTTTATTTACAAAAAATTGCACCTAATCTACTTCCCTTTTTAAGTGAGCGTTTATTAACCGTCATTCGGTATCCACACGGGTCATCAGGGGAAAGTTTTTATCAAAAACACTGTCCTGACTACGCACCAGATTTTGTTCTAACTGAAAAGGAAGAAGATATTGAATATATCATTTGCAACGAGCTCCAAACGCTTCTTTGGTTAGGAAATCAGCTCGCTCTTGAGTTCCATATCCCCTTTCAAACTCGGCAATCAAAGAAACCGTCCGAAATTGTCTTTGACTTAGACCCTCCATCGGTTGCTGATTTCCAATTAGCGATTACGGCTGCTCAAAAAATGAAATCGATTTTTGATCAATTTAACCTGACAGCATTTGTGAAAACATCCGGAGGAAAAGGACTACAAGTGTACATTCCTTTACCAAAGAATCGTTTTTCTTATACAGAAACACGCATTTTCACTCAATTCGTTTGTCAATTTTTAGTTGAACAAGAACCTGATTTATTTACAACTGAGCGACTAAAAAAGAATCGAAATAACAAATTGTATTTAGACTACATTCAGCATGACGCTGGAAAGACAATCATTGCTCCGTACTCTCCACGCGGAAGCGAAAAAGGTCTTATTGCAACACCATTAAATTGGGATGAAGTAGAAGAATCATTGACACCATTTTCCTTTACCCTTCCAGCTGTAATAAAAAGGATCGAAAACAAAGTGGATCCTTTCAAATTTTTTCGTGAAGTTAGCAATGAACAAGCATTTTCAGACATTCTTGATCAACTAAAAGAATTAGCAAAGAAGAAATAAAGGGCAGAGAAACAATTAATCATTTGGAAAAAGAAAGGACAATCCTGCTTTACAACTTTCTCACGATATCGCAAAGGCTTTCACATTATTTCACTGTCGAATAAAAGGGTGTCCCAAAGGTAAAAAGCCACCTTTTTTTGGACACCTTTGATATCCTCTATTTCATCCATGTTACGATATCATTTAGCTCTTTTCTTGTTTTCGGTCGTGGTTCATCTTTTCGATAACCAAACGCGACCATTACTGACACACCAAAATGTCCTTCTTCTAATAGCCCTTCTTTTTCGAGTAAATCGTGCACTCGTTTGTATTCAAAACCTTCCATTGGACATGAATCGATGCCAATTTGTGCGGCTGCTGTCATCATATTTGCTAATGCGATATAGGTTTGTTTACAAGACCAATCAAAAATCGTTCTCTCATTTTCCAATACACCAAACTTTTCTTGGAAATTTTGATATCTTCTAGGAAGATCTTTCACAACCTCATCTGGTGCTTTTTTTACCGTTTTAAAATGTTTCGTTATATAGTCTGAATCATACCTTACATCTAAACTCTTCCTAGCAAGGATGATCACAAAATGACTTGAAGTTCGCAATTGTCTCTCTGCACCCCAAGCAATCGCTCCCAGTTTCTCTCTAAACTCTTGGTTTTGAATAACGACAAATTTCCAAGGTTCAAGTCCAATTGAACTTGGTGATAACCTTCCTGTTTCTAGGATAAAATGAAAATCCTCATCTGATATTTCTCTGCTAGAATCAAATTCCTTCGTCGCGTGCCTGAATTGAAATGCTTCTAAAATTTGCTGTTTTACAAAGCTATTGTCTGTCATAATTTCTCACCTATTCTTTAGTTATTATAAAAAAGGGTAAATATTAAAACCCTTTAATCATTTTATCTGTAAATTTCCATAACCCTATAGCAATTAGTAACGACAAAGTCATTGTACTATTTTAGAAACAGTTTAAAAACTAAAAATAATTATGAAGACTTCTAGTAAATTCCACTATTGCCTATGACAGAAGCAGGATACGTGCATATGGTGTAGTAACCCCTTGAAAGGTGGTGTAGTTATGGTTTACTACGGACCATGGTATGGTGGTTATTGCTGTCCTCCAGCACCTCGTCACGGCACTGGCTTTGGCTTTGCATTGATTGTCGTGTTAATCATACTGCTCATTATCATCGGTGCAAGCTGGTATAAATAAATGAACGTTAATTAGCGCCATGAAAGGCGCTTTTTTTTATTTCGTCTGCAAGCTAGGGGCTGACCCTTACGTTTTAAGATTTATTAATACCCTACTTTGTTGGCAAAACTGCCTCTTTTATATACTGGTCAATTTGAACCTTATAAGCTTCTCAATTCCGCGATTTTGCTACGTCTATTGCGATTCCCGCACCAGTTATACCTCCACCAATGATCAATACATCAAACGTTTCCTTTTCCAGTTGGTCCATGACACACTCTCTATCAATACTTGAGAATGCTCTTTGCATCTAAACCCCTCCTATATAATCAAAAAAGACCACAACTGACACTTTGGCAATTCTCCAAAGTGTAGTGTGGTCTCTTTTAGTCTCCAACCGTCATATTAACTCACTCATTTTCTCAAAATCAACCATTTTTTATAAAGTTAGCTTATAAACGTAAAAGCTTTTCACATCACAATTGTACTAATATTCAAACACATTATATCATAATGAGTTCATTTTGATCGATAGAATAGTCGTACCATATACGAATACTTTCTTTACAATTAGTCACGTAAAGGCTAGATTCAATAGCCTTTTCGTTTTGTTTCGCTGGGAAACATTTAACCATTCCTATTGTTTTGATATACTATTATTATTGTGTTTGCATATGTCATGATTTCAAGTGTAAATTTGCTTCTTTTAAAAATTTTTCTCTATAATATAGCATTATTCAGGAAAGGGATATGATCACTCATGTTAGAAAAGCTAAAAGACCATTTTGGTGAAGAGTTTATTGTCAACCAAGAAAATTTTTCACCAGATACGAAATACTACTGGTTTAAAACCCCAGAAGATGACACGGTTGGATTTCCTACCGACCAACTTCAAGAAGAAGAACTTGCCCTATTAAATATCTTTTTAACACCCCTTACTAACAAAGCTAGTTTTAAACCAAAATCTATCGAAGAAACGTTTTGGTCAACATTATTGTTTGATAACGGCCAAGTACCTACCTCTGGACTCGATCAATATAAAAACACTTCATTTCGGTTTGTTCACTTTCATTTAAAGGATGACACATCTGAAAGAGAAGCTTTTAATGGTGCAATAAAAAGTTTATTCCCCTCTAAAACGGTCATTATTTGGGAAACTGAAACCAATGGACTTATCATTGACTTAGAGCCACATGTAACAGATTCGATCGATAATTTATATGAATCTATAGTCGATACAATTATAAGTGATTTTTATTTTGAATTGTCTATGTATGTTGGTCTTAGTAATGTCGTTATTTCAGAAGCTCACAGTCGTTATCGGTGGGAAAACTCATGTTTCTCCATAGTAAGGCAGTTCACTAAAAAGAAAATTTATAGAGATGAAGAATTAATTCCCTATCTTTTATTGCATGAGTCGAGCCCTGTTACACTAAAGCAAATTACAGAGGAAACATTAAAAAATGTTATAAATGATCGAGATTTAATAAAAAGCATAAAAGTCTACCTGGATTGCAATATGAATGTATCCCTAGCAGCTAAGAAACTATATCTTCATCGAAATACACTGCAATACCGTGTTGATAAGTTCATTGAAAAAACCGGTATCGACATTAAGCACTTTGGTAATGCTGTCTCCATTTATCTAGCTTTAATGATAGAGGGACTGAAAAAATAATGCATTGTGCACAAAAACAGTGCATTATTTTTTATGCACATTTACGGTATACGAAAACGGTTACAAAAGCTAGACTAAGAGTATCTTAAAGAAACGAAGGAGAGATTGACATGGGTGATATTCGCTTAGAAAACATTTACAAAATTTATGATGGTGACGTAACAGCGGTTACAGATTTCAACTTACAAATTCAAGATAAGGAATTCGTTGTATTCGTTGGACCATCAGGTTGTGGTAAATCTACGACACTACGTATGATTGCAGGTCTTGAAGATATTTCAAAAGGTGACCTATACATTGGAGATCGTCGAGTAAATGATGTTGCACCAAAAGATCGTGATATCGCGATGGTTTTCCAAAACTATGCTCTTTATCCACATATGAATGTATACGATAACATGGCATTTGGTCTAAAGCTACGTAAGTTCAAGAAAGATGAAATTGATAGACGAGTACAAGAAGCTGCTAAAATCCTTGGTTTAACAGAAATGCTTGATCGTAAGCCAAAAGCAATGTCTGGTGGTCAGCGTCAACGTGTTGCACTAGGACGTGCGATTGTACGTGATCCGCAAGTATTCTTAATGGATGAGCCATTATCTAACTTAGATGCTAAGCTTCGTGTTCAAATGCGTGCTGAAATCACAAAATTACACAAACGCTTACAAACTACAACAATTTATGTAACGCATGACCAAACAGAAGCGATGACGATGGCCTCTCGAATCGTTATTATGAAGGACGGTATTATTCAACAAGTAGGTACACCAAAAGAAGTATATGATAATCCAGATAATGTCTTTGTTGGTGGATTTATCGGTTCTCCAGCTATGAACTTCTTAAATGGTACGTTAACAAATGATGGATTCTTTAAAATGGGCGATGTAAAAGTTAAAGTTCCAGAAGGAAAATTAAAATTATTAAAAGAAAGAAACTATGTGAACAAAGATTTAATTCTTGGCGTTCGTCCAGAAGATATCCATGATGAATTAGTATTCTTAGAAGCATCACCAGAATCTAAAATCCAAGCAACCGTTGACGTATCTGAATTACTAGGTGCTGAATCTTACCTCTATTCAAAAGTAGACAATCAAGACTTCATTGCTCGCGTTGATGCTCGTTCTGACGTGAAAAGTGGACAAAAACTTGATTTAGCATTTGACATGAACAAAATTCACTTCTTTGATACAGAAACTGAACTAAGAATTCATTAAAAGTTACAAAATACCCCAGCAATGAACTAGATTGCTGGGGTATTTTTATTAAAAGGGCAACGTCAAAGGTCATTATGCACCTTTGACGTTGCCCTCTTATTTATTACTTATGATCTTCAGGTGTAACCTCTGTATGTAGTGCCTTATAAAACTCAAGGATATGTTTATAACTATTGCCTAAATCTCCAAATGAACCTTGTTTAGAACAGTAGACATCAACAGCTGACTTAATCGGTGTAATTTTAAATACAGTTACAACCATAATATAGGATGAGACGCCTTTTTTCTCTATAACGACTTCCCCGCGCTCAGTATCAATCTTCGTAACTTTCCAATTCCCAAACTTGTTGCTGTTTACCACTTTATTGATCGTTTCTATCATTGTTTCCCGATTCTTTTTGTAATAACGAGTATTTAACCCAGGTAATTTCGGCTTCTCACTAGTTTCTTCATGACTTTTCCATACCCCTACAATTGTACGTAATAATGACACAGCATTTCCTCCTCTTTCTTAATTCGATATATCCTAGTGAAACATGATATCCATTTAATTCTTAGTTTAGCTGATAGTATAGCTACGCAGTTTGAACCAAGCCTACTTTAACAACTACTCTCTCATAGTTCTATTTTATCATTAAATAGACTTAAATTGTGTACGTTTTCATCTTCTTTATGTATTTTTAACAAGAGAATATAAGGCATTCATCTTATTTAACCAGCTTTAGGAAGAAAAAGCTACGTGTGTATGATATTAAAGACCACTACCTTTCATGCTAGGGGCTAACGGTTTCTTTTACAACAATTTTATTTTAGCAAGATGCTAATTCCTGTTTTCAATCGAGCCTAAAGAAACATTCGACGCTTGCTTAACATACTCTTTAAAACAACAAGAATGAAGGAAGGAACCAACTTAAGCCACATGACATTTATGAGAATTAGAGCTAGCAGGTAATCCCCACTAGCTCTAATTCTCATATTTAACTTGTTCCGTTAAAAGGTGGGAAAACTCACCTACTAACTACCCCTTTTTTAAATATAATATTCGCATAAAGGGCTTGCTCACTTGTTGCAACAATCGCGTAAGCTCCTTTTGCTCTCTCATAGAAATCAAATCGTTCGATCATTTGGAATTCCTCGAATGCAGGTTCATTTTTTTTAATAATCTGCTTGTACTCATCCCAAATAACTGGCGTAGTCGAATCACCTGGGACTACCTCCATCAAAGAGATCGGCTTTTCCACATATGTATCAATTGGAAAAAAAGGAAGAATAGCCTCTAATAATTCTACTGCACCATGTCCATCTGATCGCACAAGTCTTTTTGCACAGCTAGCAGCCGGAAAGTTCCCATCAGCAATTACCAGTTCATCTCCATGTCCCATCTCAAGCATGATCTTCATTAATTCCGGCGACAGAATAGAAGGAATCCCTTTTAGCATAGTAGTCCTCCTTTTTTATTATTTATCAGCGATAAATCGATTTGTTAATGAGCCTACTTTTTCAATTTCTACCGTTACTTCATCACCTGGTTGTAGATAAACTTGCTCTGATTCTGGATATCCTAAAATGACCCCTTCTGGTGTACCAGTAAGAATGACATCTCCAGGAGTTAATGTCATATATTGAGAGATGTAGCTTACAATTTCATCTACACGGAAAATCATATCTGATGTATTTGAATCCTGACGTACTTCATTGTTCACATATGTCTTAAGGTTTAAATTATTTGGATCCCCTACCTCATCAGCTGTTACAAGATAAGGCCCCATCGGACTGAAGTCATCACATGTTTTTCCTAAAAGCCATTGCGGTGTCTTCATCTGTAAATCACGTGCTGACAGATCATTAACCGTGCAATAGCCAAATACATAATTCAGTGCGTCTTCCTTATTGACATATTTGGCATTTTTTCCAATGACAACACCTAATTCGACTTCGTAATCTAGTTTGTCTGTCTTTTTCGGCACAGCGATCTCACACTTATGACCCGTCAATGTATTATTAAATTTATTGAATAATATAGGCACCTCAGGATACGGAGCATTTGTTTCATCGGCATGCTTTCGATAATTTAAGCCAACACAAATAATTTTATTAGGTTCTGTTACACATGGTCCCCATTCAACCTCTTCTTCCTGTCTAATAAATGACGCATCCATTTTTGTTGAAAGTGTTTCGATGTATTGCTTAATAGCAGAAAGTGCATTTTCTCCTCCATTGATAACTTCCATTACGTTCGTAGGAACACCTTCTGCTGGCGTAGTCGATAAAGCCGCTTGTACATCAATAATACCTTCCTCAATTTTAACCCCTAATGCTTGATTGCCCTCTTTCAAAAACGTTACGAATTTCATAGTCTCTCATCCTCCAATAATACGTTTAAAGTTTTATAGAATAACTACGCATCTTTCCCAAACACTACGCCCCCATCTATGTAAAGCGGAGAACCCATCATAAACCTCGATTCGTCTGAGGCAAGGAAAAGTGCTGCATAGGCAACATCCTCAGGCTTCCCTAATTCTCCGCTTAATTGACGTGACTTTATTTTTTCTATTGCTTCTTCTGGATTATTGTACGATGTTTTCAAATAACTCTCTACAAACGGTGTGAAAATGGTTCCAGGTAAAATGGCATTTATACGTATATTATACGCTGCATAATCGACTTGCATCGATTTCGTAAGTGCTAAAATCGCCCCTTTTGTAGTAGAATACGAGGCTCGATTAGCAAGTCCCATTTCAGCAATACAAGAGGACATATTAATAATTGAGCCACTTTGTTGTTCCATCATATATGGAAGAACGTATTTACTCGGTAGCATCACCCCGTTGATATTGACGTTTATTGTTTTATCCCATGCCTCTAACTCAATTTCATGAAGTTTTCCAACTCCACTTATTCCAGCATTATTAAATAAAACATCAATGCGGTTATACTGCCCAATCGCTTCTTCAACCATCGATTGAACCGAATGAGCATCGGTTACATCTGCATGAATAAACGATGCTATTCCATTTTGCTCGTGAATTTCCTGTACTGTTTCATTTCCACTCTGACAATTTAAATCATTAACAATAACGCTAGCACCTTCTTTTGCAAATAAAAGAGCTGTACTTTTGCCAATACCAGATCCTGCTCCAGTGATTAAGACAACTTTATTTTGCAATCTCAACTTTCTCACCTCATTTGATTAATGTTCAAGATGGTCTTCCGGTTGCGCTGCCTTAACGGTCAAACCACCGTCCACCATTAGAAGGTGACCGTTAATTTGCATCGCTTCATCTGAAGCTAAAAAAACGACCGCATCACCAATTTGTTTCTCCGTTCCTAAGCGTTTCATCGGATTTGCCTCAATCTCTTTTTGACGAATTTCCGGGTCTGCTAAGAACTCTGTACACATATCCGTATCTACTGTACTTGGACCGACAGCATTTACGTTTATGTTATATTTCCCAAGTTCAATCGCCATTCCTTTGGTCAACATGTGCCCAGCTGCTTTTGAAGCTTGATAATGCGGGATAACAGGGCTCGTTACCATTAAGCTAGCAGTAGATAATATATTGATAATCTTCCCCGATCGTTTTGGGATCATTTTTCTTGCTGCCAGTTGGGAAGTAAGAAAAATTGACTTTACATTTGTATCAAAGGTCCGATCCCACGTTTCTTCTGTTGCTTGCATAAATGGTTCAAAAGGAGCAATACCGGCATTATTTATTAAAATGTCAAGTTCTCCAAGCTCCTCTTCTACAGTTTTCATCATGTTCTCTACTGCTTCTTTTTGTCCAACATCTGCTTTAATTATGATTGCATTTCTTCCTAACGCTTCTACCTCTCGCTTCACCTGTTGAGCTTGTCTAAATGAAGAATCAGAGTGGTAGTTAATCGCAACATCAGCACCTTCTTCAGCTAATCTTAGAACGATTGCCTTTCCGATCCCGCGACTTCCTCCCGTTACTAATGCTTTCTTCTGTTTTAAGCGACTCATCTTACCACTCCTCTATTGTTTATAAGCTAATTCCAATACGACTAATGCTAAATTCCTGATGTCCTAGAACTTCGGCTTTTGTTTCTTGACCAGAAGCAACAGTAACAATCTCATGAAATATACGTTCGCCTGCTTGTTGCAATGTCTATAAGACTGGGCTCGTGTCTACATCAATATTATCTGCCATTCGCTTGGCAGCTAGTTCATTGCCAGAAATCTTGATGACTGGAACAATCGGATTTCCAGTAGGTGTTCCACATACAAGCAATCCCAACACTGAACGTTTTCTCCGCCATCGTTTTCCCCTCTTCCTATTCTATTAATCAATTCCGAATTACTTTCATTTGTATACCGTTCGGCATTTTCCTTTCAAAATGATAGATAGCTCATTTTCTTTTACTAAATCTTTCAAGAAGAGCGTCTAACAAACTTAATAAATCACTTATCACCAACTAACCGACAAACATGGCCACACAGGAAAACGCTTACAAATTAGGGCATTAGGTAATGGATTTAATTAGACTCGTTGTTAGACAGAACGTTCGACTACGCCATTATTGACTTGTGCTAGTCGTGCAAATAAATTTACCAATCGTCAAACCCTTCCTTTACAATTTTCATATGGTATTATTATGTTATCGATAACATTAAAATAACAGAATATTTCATTTGCTGTCAATATAATTTACAATAGAGTAATAATTTTTTATTTTCTTTACTTCATAAAGCAATTAAGAATTTTTAGGAAGGACGTATGTTATGGCAACTATCTATGATGTCGCAAAATTAGCTAAAGTCTCCCCTATGACCGTATCGAGAGTCATTAACCAAAAAGGGGCAATTAGCGAATCAACCAAATTAAAAGTAGAAAAAGCAATTGAGGAATTAAACTATATTCCAAATATATCAGCACGTAGTCTCATATCTAAGTCAACGAAAATCATTTCTCTTCTCATTACTGATATCAGCAATCCTTTTTTTACAAAGGTTGCACGAGGTGCCGAAGACAAAGCAATGCAACTAGGCTATCAAGTCATTTTTAGCAATAGTGATGAGGACGTTGAAAAAGAATCGAGATACATTCAAATGCTTCTAGAGTCAAGAGTGGACGGAGTATTAATGGCTCCTTCTGGTGACCATTCAAAAAAAAATGTACAAAAACTAATTCAAAATCGCATTCCTTTTGTCATCCTCGACAGAGAAATAGAAGGCTTACCATCTGACATTGTTTTAGGGAACAGTCATGAAGGTACCAGAAAATTAATGGATCACCTTATAATTCAAGGACACAAAAAAATTGCCTTAATTAATGGACCATCCTATATATCAACAGCTAGAGAACGTAAGCAAGCTTACATGGAGTCTTTGCAATTTGCCGGAATACAAATTGATGAATCACTACTATTTGAAACTGATTATAAACAACAAACTGAAAACAATATTACTGATAAACTATTAGAGCTCCCCTCTCATCAGAAGCCTACTGCCATATTTGCTGCAAATAATTTCATTGCCGCAAATATGATGAAAAAATTAACTGAACGTGGAATAGACGTGCCAAACGATGTTGCATTTGTCTGTTTTGATGACTTTGATTCTTTTAGTAATCTCCATTCATTCCTTACGGTTGCAGCACAACCCGCCTATGATTTGGGTTATATGGGGGTTCAAATGTTAGTAGATAAGATTGAAGGCAACTCGAACTTAGATAATCGAAGAATTGTCTTGCCTCCTGAGATAAAAATTAGACAATCTTCTACCCGTTATAAAAATGAATAACCTCCTTCAAAACTAACTTAGGCTTATATAGTAAGAGGCTGCTTACCAAGGATATGACCGTCTAGTACGGGAATCCTTGGTAAGCAGCCTCTGTTGATAAATCTATATTATTCTATTACTTTTATTTGTCATAGACAATTAAATAATACGCTTTAACAGGCCCCTATACCCAAACAACTAAATTCATTTCTATGTCAGCACTATTGCTTGGTCTAAATCTAAAGTTTATGCAAGAGGGTACTTGCCGTTCTCTTGGTGCATTGGATACTTAAACTAGTAGCCTGAGTCATTGTAGAGATAATCGTACTTTTTAGTATGATGGCAATATAGTAGCCTCAACTTATGATGACTTCTTAACAATCTCCATAACAGACCTAAGCTCTTCAATCGGTATTTGGCCTGGTGCAGAACTACTTTGTCCTACTCCAAATGTAATCGTAGAACCAAACACAAAACCAAACATCCGAGTAACGGCACCATATTTCCCCATCGAAATTGTCACCAACGGAATGTTTATCCTCTGAGTAGCATCTTGTGTTGCTTGTAACAGCAGTAAAACATCATCCATATTTTGTGGCATAACAGCAACTTTAGCAAGGTCAGCTCCAAATGATTCAGCTGCTATAAACTTATCCATCAGTACCGAATGAGCTGGTGTTAACTCAAAATTATGGAAAGATAAAATCAAACGAACACCGTATTTCGTTGAAGCTTCTCGTAGATACTCAATATCTTTTTTATCATTGATTAATTCATAATCGATTATATCAACATTATTTGTTGCACATACATTTGCTATTAATTGAATTTTATCCTCCTCTGATAAAGAAATAGAATTTCCTCCCTCTTTTGTTGACCTAATTGTAAACAAAATTGGAGTTGTTTCTACTAGAGATCGGATTATAGAAAGCATTTCAATGACTTTCTCTTTGTCATCTAAATTTTCAAAAAAGTCAGCACGCCATTCAATTAAATCAGGGTTTTTTGTCTTAATATTTTCTAACTCATTAATAATCTCACTTTCAGATTTCCCGATCAATGGGATGCAAATCTGTGCGTTGCCATTACCAATTTCAATCCCTCTTACCTTCACAGTCTTTTGTGGATTAACTTTTTCACTCATATAAACTTTCCCCCTTGATAACATTCAGCAGCTTTGTTCTATTAAAATAGTTCTTATAATCATAAATGAACAACACTTATTGGGCAACTACCTATACACGAAAAGATGTTGGTTTTACCGTTTTCACAATACTCACATTCCCCGCAGTAAAAATTTGGTTGGATCACTACTCTACTTCCAACTTTCAATTACAGTACCCATTAATTCATGTCCTGGACAAACTGGATACATGGCATGTGGCAAACGTCCTTTATACACACTTACATCCGAACCACAAATTCCAGCATATCGCGCACCTTTATTTTCACTTCGTCTTCTTTTAATGAAGCTAAAAGTGGAAGCTCCCTTAATTCTAACTCATTTTGTTTTTTAGATATAACCCTCTCATGTTGTTTAACACCCGCCCTCTGTTACACCACTTTTCTATCACGTTATTAATTATACAGGTACTAGTAGCAAAAACTGCTAAAAAGCAATTATTTTTATAAAATTCCAACAACATTTTTACAACTGCTGAAAACTATATTATAATTTAGAGTAGTATGGGTATTTACCATCTATAAAGAACAGAAAAAATGGAAAGTGAGCTTTTATATGTCTAATTTTAAAATGTTCCCAAAAGAAAAAAGTATTGTTTTTATCGGATTTATGGGAGTTGGAAAAACCACTATTGGAAAGCTAGTTGCGCAGAATTTAAATAGAAGTTTCATTGATATAGATGAAGAAATTGAAAAAGAGTATAAGATGCCAACAACAGAAATCTTTAAAACAATCGGTGAAAAAGCCTTTCGTGAAAAAGAGAAAGCATTAATTACAAAATTCTGCAGCCAAAAATCAATAATCATCTCCGTTGGTGGCGGTGCATTTCTGCAAAAAGAAGTGCGTGAAGTGTGTTTATCTAATTGTACTGTCATAGCTTTAGATATCTCATGGGAACAATGGAAAGAACGTCTTGATAAAATTATTGATAGTCGTCCTGTCCTAAAGGGACTTTCTATGGAGGAAATTGAAGCACTATTTTACAAAAGAAAAGAAATTTACGTTACTCATCACTTAAAGTTCACAACTGATCATCTAACTGAGGAAGAAGTTGCTAATGACATTACAGAATCGTTGAAACCAATTTCGGAGCTTAATGATTCAAATTAAAAGCTTTTATATAGTAAATGAACCCTTTTCCATCTTGGAAAAGGGTTCATTTACTATATTGCTCTCTCATTCTGTTTCAATCACTCCATATTTCCCATCATTTCGTTGGTAAACAATATTAGTCATAGATGTCTCGGCATCTGTAAAAACAAAGAATTGATGGCCTAACATATTCATTTGAAGAACTGCTTCTTCTGTATCCATCGGCTTTAAATTAAACCGTTTTGTCCTAACAACTTGGATTCCCTCTTCTTGACATTCCGTTTCTACTTCCGGTTCCATTAGTAGAACTGCGTTAGACTGTTGCTTATTGACTGCTTTTTCTTGCCTTGGTTTACGGTTAACTTTTGTCTTATATTTCCGTACTTGACGCTCTAATTTATCAACAATCAAGTCAATTGCTGCATACATGTTTTCATGTTGTTCTTCTGCACGTAAAAGTAATGACTTCAAAGGAATGGTTATCTCAACTTTCGTATCATTTTCGTATACTTTTAATTTCACTTGAACTTCTGTAGTGATGGAGCCGTCAAAATACCTTTCGAGCTTTTCTACTTTTTTTATAATGAAATCTCTTAAAGCGTCTGTCACCTCTAAATTTTCACCGCGAATATTAAACCTCATTGAGTTACCTCCTAGTATAAAACATTTTTGTACTTGATTTGTTGCTTCTTTCTATATCCAAATCATACTACTAACTCCTTACTCTTGCTGTGAGCTTCATCACACAACACCAAAAAATCAAACAAGCAATTTGGAAATCATTGCTTGTTTGGTTTTTCGTTAGGTCCAATCATTATTTTTGAACTTGTTAATACATCCGATTACATTCTTTACTTTGTAGTTGAAATTTGTTCATTCTCTTTTGCAACTTTTAAACCCGTTGCTAGTTTTAAGATCCCATTCCCTTGAAAACGCCGACTATAATTCAATGTAACAGTTCTCTTAATTAACTGAGCGTATAATTCAGGTTCAGATAATGGTCGCTCAAATTCTTTCTCACTTTGTTCAATAAGTAGAGCAGCTGCACCTGATATATGTGGTGCGGCCATTGAGGTGCCTGATAAAACAGCAAATTCATTATTTAAATAAGTAGATAAAATCTCTTCACCCGGAGCCACTAGATCGATTTTACAATTTGTATTACTGAATTTAGAAATCTCCTCTTGTAAATTTACGGATCCCACTTGGACCACTTCTGGATACGCACCAGGATAGGCGTACTCATCTGTAGCATCATCTCCATCCCCTTCATTCCCAGCTGCACAAATAACAAGAATGTCTTGTCGTATCGCTTCTTTAACCGCTTCATGCAATTCTGGAGAATCTTCCCTACCTCCTAATGACATCGAAATGACACGTACTCGTTCGCCCTTTTCGCCCCTCCATTTTGTCGCATAACGGACTCCTTCCGTTATCCACCTTGTATCTCCAAACCCTTGTCCTGTTAACACTTTTATCACAAGTACCTTTGCTTTTGGAGCCACTCCAATTACACCTGCGTCATTTTCAGCTGCACAAATGGTTCCACAAACATGGGTGCCATGGCCATTGTAATCCTCAAAAACCGAAGTATCACGATTATCATCTGTTGTAAAATTGTAGCCACCTATAATTTGGTCTGTTAATTCATAATGGTCGGAATCACAACCTGTATCAAGAACAGCAATTACAATTCCATCACCAGTATATCCTTGCTCCCAAACAGAAGGTGCCTCAATTAATTCAATCCCCGGTGGGATAACTTTCGTATCTTGCATCACAGTTTGAATTGTATATGGAATTAAACTAACTTTACTCAATGTGATTCCCCCTTTAAATGTATTAAAAGCAACATATATCCCTTTTCTCCCTTAGTACTCTTTTACTTTATTTCTTTTCGAACTTAAAGATTTTTCGCATCATTTAAAGCGATCTCGTATATAATTTATTCGTAGGCAGTTTTTCAATTAGATAGACGGTTCCTTATGGGAAGCGTCTTTTCTTTTTGGATTCTATTCTGAGTTCTTTTATATTTCTTATTCCTAGTGTGATGGTAGAGAAGACTGTGGCAACAAGCAAGAACAATTGTAAGAACCACTCTAGCCACTCCAACACACTTATCGCCCCCTTTTTGACAAAAAGAGCCCTGCACAGTTCACCGATGACTGAAGGGCTCTTTTTTTGAGTATGCAACTATTGTTTCGTACTATAAGGATAATTATGGAATATATATTATTGATGATTGTAACACGCCATACAAAGTCAAACATCATTTTTACGAATATTCGTTCGATTTTACTGGTTCATAATACTTCTTCTATGTAAATCCCCTTACTTAATTCCTAGATTTAGTGTTTTCATATAGTTACGTTAGGGAGGAATGTATGATACATTGATTGTAGCTAGTCTTGAACTAGTTATTTGTATTTTTTATAATAAAATAAAACGCCTAGATCATTTGAGTCCAAGCACTATTAATATCCATTTTTAGTAATATTCAAGAAAAAACCATCTTGCATGGATTACCTTCAGTTTTGTTTGTTGCAATAAGAATCTTTATCTAATTGAACTTAGAAACTATTACCTTGTAAACTTAAATTCATGAGTGAATGAAGCACGTTTTTTATTTAGTTCTTCACTTGACCAAGTCAAGCTTAATGGACAAAAATCATACATTTCTCTCCAAACGATGATAGGCTCAAATTGTCCTCGAAGTTTATTACCAACAACATCACCATTTACAATATGTATCATTCGTTCCCCCTAATAAATTAACTATAGTATTACTGTTAGTTTAGCCCCCCAACCTTTAAAACTTCTAATTAACAAACTTCTATTTTCTTTTTCCATAAGACTTTCCCTTTTTCCTTCGTAAGCAAAGATGTTCTAAATTTTCTCTTTAACACCTCTAAATTGGAACTAACAAATTCCTTCTTCATATATGGATATTTGTATCTATTATCAATAGCATCAAAATATAAAGTCATTCTAAAGAGGAAATCCCCATCTTTTGTAATAACAGCCCGATACGTTCCAATATATTGACCATCACCATTATATCCTTTAATTTTCCCAACCCACATTTCCATTAGATTTATGATAACCTCCTAACAGTTTATCAAATTCTGCTTATTGTTGAATCTTCGTCTTTAAAAAATCTAGTAGTTAATTCATCTAAAAGCGACTCTTCATCATATCCATCGACGATTAAATTAATAGCTACATTAGGAGCAAGACCTAACGACATCACACCCATAATACTTTTACAATTAATTTTCCTATTATCTACTTGTATATAAACATCTGAAGAATACTTTTGTGAGACATTAACAAGTTCATAGGCAGGCCTAGCTTGTAGACCCGTATTTAATTTCACTTTCATTATTTTTTAAGCATTTGACCGAACTCCTTTCTGCACAAATATAAGAATATCTCAATATCTTTTTCTGATAGTCTAACCTTTGCTTTTGCATTCCCTTTGAATATATTTACTCATATACTCTAATATTTTTAGTAAAAGCTGTTAAAAACTGCTTTAAACATTTTAGACTATTCGTTTATACTAAATGTTACTTTCACCTACTTTAAAGCGTAAATAGCAACATCAAATGCATTTTTCTCCTCATAGTTTTGAAAAGTAGCTCAAGTTATTAATCAAATGACAGCCTTTTCATTTTGGTAAGCCCCTCTCTTGACCAATTCTGATTCTACAATTTCAATAAAATCTCTTTCTAAATTCATTTCAATCGCCTTCTCGTATACTTCTAATAAATCATGAGTCATTATTTGCATGCTGGCCTCCGTAATATGCTTTTTAATAACCACAGTTTAAAATATACCTTTCTTTATCCAGGGCAAATCCCCATTCCCAAATTAAGTATTAATCTTCTATTTCAATTATAATTGAATGCTTAATGATTGAAATACACATTAAGTAAACGCTTAACAAACGACACCTTCTTATGAATATAATCCACTATTCTTTTGAAATATAAATACCAATCCAATCGCATACCGACTCAGTTTGAGATTTACATTCCTCTATCAATACAAATTTAAAGCTGTTAAGAACTACTTCTCAACAGCTTTAAGTCATTAAAACTATTTTTCTTGAGTGTTAATGATACGTTTCTAACTACTCCTATTTGCGGCTGCTATCAGTTACACTTTAAATTTTAAAAAAACGTGGATTTCTCAGCAAGGCGCGAGCTATAGATATACGCTGACGTTGACCACTAGAAAGTTCCCCCCCGTTCCCCAACCTACTAGCTAATGTTCCAACTATAACTTTATGACTTTGTTACCTTTCAACAGAAACTTCTTTTCTTAAGTCAGCTGATTGAATGACTGCATCAATGACTTTTTGAACCGAATACCCGTCTCTGAAAGTAGGAATACCAGTTGATGATGCCCTTCCACTATTTTTACTTTCTACAAGCAAATCAGCCCATTTCCAAATTTCATTGCGTTCGGTTAAACGCCACGGCCTAAACCGTTCTTCACTCGGTTGAGCCAAGTCATCCCACTTCATGACATTTTCTAAATGAAGCTCTTGCCATTGTTCTTTTCCATGGGCATAGGTTAATACAACTCCTAATTCGCTCGAAAGAAATTTCACTGCTCCTTTACTTCCGAAAAAGGACAACTCAATGGTTTGGCGTCTGTTTCCCTGAGAGGAAATCCAGCTTGTATAAAACGAACCATGTGCACCCGACGGGAAAGAGGCATTAAAATAGACTGAATCTGCTGATTGATCATGATTGTCCATTTCATGGATCGTTTTTACTTTTCCTTCATGTAAAAAGGAGAGTGAGGCTTGTACCTTGCTAACGTTTTCATTTACGACAAATTGAACAAGATCAATCAAGTGCGATCCTAAATCAGCAAGAACGCCGCCCGTTCCTCCTTTTGATTTTGTTCCACGCCATCCTGGTGGACCAGACAATCCATAAGCCCCTGTGTACTGAAATTTCCCGTCATAGATCCTCCCAATAAAATCTTCCTCTAATAGTTCCTTTAGCTTTTTCACTGCTGGATGTTCACGGTAAGTAAAATTAACTCCGTGAACAATCCCGTTTTCTTCAGCAGCTTCAACCATTAAGCGGGCCTCATCGCGGTCCATTGCTAATGGCTTTTCACACATTACATGAATACCGCGTTTACTTGCTTCTAATGCAATATCATGGTGTGATTCATTCGGCGTAACAATACAAATACCGTCCAGCTCTTCCTTCTCAAACATTTCTTGATAGGATTGATAGTTTGCTAGAATATTGTATTTGTTGGCTAATTTTTCAGCAGTCGTTCCACTCTGGCTGCAAATGGCTTGTATTTGAACCTCTGGATGCTTTTCCAATATAGGCAGATACCATAAATCTGCAAATGAACCGGCTCCTACTACCCCGATCTGTGCTTTCCTTCCATTCATAAGATCCTCCTATAAATTAAATAGTAGTGTATGTTCAAAAAGGGAAAAGTCGTCCTTTTTGTCTATTGAACTTGCAATGGCTTCTCTCACTGCACGTCTGCTATGAGAAAACCGCTCATAGCAAACTTAAAAGATTTGCAGTGGCTCCGCTCATTGCTTCGAGGTCGTTCAAAAAGGGAAAAGTCGTCCTTTTTGAACGACCTCTTAATCTACTTTCACAGATTGACCGCTTTCTGCAGACTGAATGATTCGCTCAAGTACTTTCTGATTTTGATAGCCATCATAGAAAGTCGGCGTTCCCTCTTGCTGATTGTTTGTTACTAAGTCAGCAAAATCCTGTAATTGTTGTTTCTTATACTCGTCAGGTACTTTTTCGGTTTTAAACGCGGGTCTTGTACCTGTTTCATCCTTTTCATTTTTAACACAAAGATCAATCTCATCCGGTCTCTCACAGTTAACGTGAATCGTACCATAGTCGCCGTACAGTGTGACCTCATGCTGGTTCCCAGATCCAACTGCATTTCTTGTCGTAAGAAAATTACCAATGACATGATTGTCAAGAACCGCTTGAAAACTAGCGTAATCATCGACATCGACTTTTTTTAACTCTCCATCGTTTGGATCTTTTCTATCATGAATAAATGTTTCCATTAATGCTGATACAGAATGAAATTCTCCAACAAAGAATCTAGCACTATCAATCATATGAGCACCTAAATCCCCTAGGGCTCCCGTACCTGTAACCGCTTTATTAAAACGCCAAGCATAAGGTACTTCAAATAGTGGTGCTCCAAATGATTGGAGATATCGAACAGCAATATGGCGAATTGCACCAATCGCATTTTCTTCTATCAGCTTTTTCGCATAGCGAAAGGAAGGAACATAACGGTAAGAAAATCCAACCATGCAAGGGATTGGTTGTTTTTCATACAAGACAGCTAAATCCTCTGCTTCCTTAAAATTTAAGGTGAAAGGTTTCTCTGCCATAATCGGCTTTTGATAGTGAATACATAATTCTAACACCTTGGCATGCAAAAAGTTGGGCACGATTGAAATCACAGCATCAACATCAGGATCTGCGATCAACGCTTCCATATCATTAAAGCGTTTCTCTTCACTAACCCCTTCTTCATTACCAATTGTATTCAAAAGCTCCTCATTAACATCACAGAGAGCGCCCAACTGTAGTTGTTCTAATTCAGAGATCATTCTACGATGGGCATTCGCCATCCCGCCAAGGCCAATTAACCCAACCGTTATTACATCATTTTTAATCATGTATTCTCCTCCTTCAAAAGCTAAACACTTTATTTTTATTCAATCACTATTGTAAGTTGATCATCGCAGGAGTAGAACAAGCATTTTGAAAACGCTTAACTTTAGACACCAATTAAGGAATATAAAACACTCATTATTTAAATACTAAGTTAGTACTACCTATCCTAGTACTCAATAACTATTCCAATATTCTAATGAAGGAAGCGTAAACGTGATTTGATCGCCTTCTTGCACAAAATCAAGCTCAATGGCTGATCCTTCCAAAACATCTGGTGAAGCCATCCAGACTTTTGCAACTTCTTGATCGGCATTTACCGTAACTGAAATATTTTCTCTCAATTCTGGTTCAGTTTGTGTTCCCATTGCATCCTTCCACTCTTGTGAAATGGCATCTGTAAAATTAATAAAATGTAAAATCTCTTTATTATCTTTTTGTTTTGTGAAATTCCATACAGTAGATAATATTGGTGTGTGACTATCTGTAGATCTGTAGAACTCACTTCTTTCTCTATTTCTTTTATATCATCCCGAAGGTTTTGGTAGGCAACAGAAAAGTCATAATAGCGAATTAATTGGTGTTCTAACTCAGCTGGAATCTTTAAACTTTTATCTCAAGCCATTTTCCATTTACGAATGGATTAGTTTCATCTACTTTAACCGTTTCACCTTCAAATACATCTTCTTTCAGCGATTGAGAGGATCCTATGCTAACACAACCAGTTATAGCCAATATGCTATGTTTTTTCATTTCCCATCCCCCACTATCTTATATAAGAAGTATCTCTTGTCATGATTAAATGGATAAGTGTGGGCTATGAGAAACCTACATCATAGCCCACTAAAATATTCTCATATTCACAAAATTTATTCGCCTGTAATCCCTGACTTATCAATACTTTCCACAAACCATCTTTGTACAATCAGATACATTATAGCTAATGGAAGAATGGAAATAATTGTTCCTGTAAAGGCTATTGCTTCTGTATAGCTCAAGTTTGGATTGACACCAGGGTCGCCGGCACCACTTGCCTGTGCGACTCCCTCATAGGTTTGCTGCAAAGATCCTAGTAGCATCGGAACTGTCTGAATTTTCCCCTCTAAATAAAAGGATGTTAAAAACGTTTCATTCCAATATAGCGAAAATGCGTAAACACCAACAATGATAAAGGCTGGACGAACCATTGCTATCGCGATTGTCCAAAACGTCCTTAACGCATTCGCTCCATCTAGAAAAGCGGCTTCCTCCATCGCTTTAGGTATTAATCTAAAAAATTGAAAGAAGATAAGAATAAATAACGCAGCTTGTTCTCCTTGTCCTGTTAAAGCAGGGACTACCAACGCTCCAATATTTCCTTTCAGATTCAATTCCGTAAAAATTTGATATCTTGGAATAAAAAATAACGTTTTCGGAACGATGTAGGTAAATAACAATAATAGAAAGACGATATTTTTTCCTCTAAAATCAAACCTAGCTAAACCATATCCTATTAATGCGGAGGAGATAATAACGCATATTGTCGAGACACCGGCCAATAATGCTGTCGTAAAAAAGGCATTCGGCATATTTAATGCATTCCATGTCAACTCATAGTTAAAAGTATAGAGGCTCGTTGGCAACCATTCGACGGTGCTATCAGCGAGATCTAAGTTGGACATCAAACTGACCGAAAACATGTAAATTAAAGGGTAAAGAAATACAAAACCAAAAATTAGCAAAATCGTGTAGGTTGATAATTTGTATAAGAGGCCATCACTCATTTGCGAACCAAAGAACATTTTCTTTACTTTTAATCTATTTTTCTTAACTCCGTACGTGAAACGATTATATGTTTCTGCTAAGTTACTATACATTTATTATCACCTCACACTTATCTTTCTGCTTCGAGTTGCATAGTACAATATAGAGATTAGTAGTATTTGAACGAAAGTATATAGAATGGAAATCGCAGAAGCATACCCCTCACGTCTAGAGCCTTCATATGTCGACTCCAAAATAATTCCAATAATCGGATTAAGTTCAAAATTGGCTAGAAAAACAACAACAAAGACTACGCATACACTTACTAGAGGATATATAGTAGGCAGTGTGATCTTCCAGAAAGCTGACCATGGCGACGCACCATCGATAGATGCAGCCTCATACATATCCTTGCCGACTTTCTGAAGTGCGGCAAGGAAAATGAGAATGGGAACAGCACTGTACCACATGAGCTGAACAATCAATTCAAAAAGGGAAACGATCCACAAAACAACATTTTGAGATGGAATAATCGTGTAAATCACATCTAAAAGCAGCCTGTTTGCACTGATCGCCATTCCACCGTAACTACTTATATTTTCCATCAACTCACCACTCATAATAATGACCGGCAAGAAAAACAGTAATCGGAAAAACGACTTCCCCTTTATCTTTTGATTAAGCAGCACCGCAATGATGACAGATAGTGCAATAATGACCGGTACATATAGCAGCGTACTGACAAAAAAGTTTTGAGCTGCAATCACAAAGTCGACGTCTTCAAACAAAATCCTCTGATAATTTTCAAGACCAACCCAGTTATATCTCCACCCTGATCTGCTCCCAAAGGAAACATTATTAAAACTCATGAATATCGTCCTATATAATGGATACAAAACCAATACCAAAAAACCAATAATCCAGGGGCTGATAAAGAGAATACCAGTTAAAGCTTTTTTCTGCTTCATACTCAGCGTCATAATATCACAACCCCTTTTGCTTTAATCTGCACATCTCCATAGATATAATCTAAATCATTATAATTAATCATGATTTCCTTCCCATTACTATACTCGACGATAACGACCCCCTCATCGACGATTGTATGATTAATCATCTCACTGCCTACAACTTTCCCGAGCCCTTCATTGACAAAGTTGTAATAGCCATCGATTCGATCCTCTAAATAGCTATACTCTGAAACATAGATATCATTTGAAACTGTGCCTTTTAATTTGTAAGTCGATTCTCCTGTCAGTACAAATGAAGGGTAGACGCCAAACTCAATGAGTCTTAATTTTGCATCGGTATCATTTGGTGAGAAATTCATATAATACGAATACAAATCTTTAAAACCACTTAAGACTAGTGAAACCAATGGAATGGTTTCATCGATAAACATTAACCCTGACGAATGAATAGGTGTATCAAAATAATCATCAATATATGGATAAAGATAAGCATCAGGCGCGTACATACTTGTACGAATGCCATGCTCATGTAAATAGTCCATTACCTTTTTTGTATATTCCATCCCCTCCGTACTACTCCCGATCGTACCACTATCGTAATGAGTAAATAAGCTGCCGGAGAATCCATCCAATGCCAATGAGTCGATGCTATTCTTTTTATATTGATCCACATCTTTATCGGCTAATACGGTGTAGAACTTCGGATTATTCAAATAGTTAACTAGGTTATTCTGGCGATTGTACACGCTCAAATCTTGTCTGTTCATTTTACTGGCAGAATACCTCGTTTTTTCAAAATAGGACCGAGCATAATCAACATAGTAGTTAAACTTAATATCGTTTGAAGAAAAGAATTGGACCGCTTCTTCTAAGTCTTCCTGTCCACCTAGACTTCTCAACACATCAAACCTATACGTAAGTTCATTTGGAATAAATGTTTTAAACGTAACATTTAAATTCTCATAGCCCTGATCCAACAATGTCTTACTCAGCTCTTTTGCTTGATCATACGTTGTTACAGGAACACTCTCCTCACCTAACGTCCCCATCGTGATTTCACTATTGACAAAGTCAATTTTCAAAGGAATCTTATCGTAAGAAGAATTTATATTTTTCGTTAGCCCTTCTTTTTTTTCAAGGAGATCACGATATTTTTTAGCAACACCAACATAGTTTGCGTCACTCTCATTCAAGAAGACATACCTTTGAACAAGATCAAACTGATTTGGTTTCGGTTGGAAGCCTAAAACATGCTGATCTTCATTGACCCGGCTTTGAAACTGAGAATAGGCGGTACGATAATTGTAAGCAAAATACGATTGATAGTATTTCGTATTTGTATCTCTAGCTCGATAATTATAGGTTGCATAACTACTTCCGCTTTCAGAGATCACTAACACACCCATGTTATCGACTTCGTGAATAATCCCGAAAATCGGCAAGGATACACTCTCTAATGGCTTAGTCGACAGCCCTCTCCGACTTGGTGAAGAGGTGTTTTCATATCCCATATCCCTCCCATAAACTGGAGCCGAATAACCTGCTGCATGCTTTGGTGTTTCATCTAGATTTACGATCGCCCCAGCTCCATCAGGGATGACCATATAACCGTTTTCTTTGTGGCTTGCACTTCCAAAAAACGGGTAGATCATTAGTTCATTCATTGATACATTATTATTTCCCGGCTTCCACAAATCTGGGTTATACTCTTCTACACTTTCCTGTGGGATATGAAAAAGCAAGTCCCCTCCTTGCAGGGTAACAACCGCATCAAACTTTACTTGCTGAGCGGTAAAATCAACCGTTACCGTAAAACCATCGTCCATCATTTGATAGGTCTTTTCGACATTGTTATCGAGAACGGTTCTCCTGCCCGGCGTGAAGCGATCATAGGTTACTAATGATATGCCTGATTGTATATACCTGATCATTTCTTGACTGTAGCCTTCTGCACCCATGTCCCTATGAACATCATAAGAGAACCATGTATAGCCATTGCATTTATCTTTAACAGCAATTGCAACTGACTCTTCTTCTAGATAAAGCTCTAAATGTTCATTTTCCGTTACTTTCGTAAATCGATCCGGAATATCAGCTTCAACAAATTGATCGGCGCATGTCCCAAACTGATCATTTACAATAATATCCTGAAAGTTATCCTTTGCTACAGCAATTGCATATGGAACACCTTGAGTATTGAAATAAACGTAGGCAACTCCAATCATACTTAATATAAGAAGCACTGCACTGTACTTCATTAATCTCTTTACCACCGTTGGCTCACCTCCGTAATCACATCATATATGAACCCAATCAGTTGATTGCCTAACGAATATAATACAAATAAGAACAATCCAATGATCAGCATCGTAAACACACTTTTGGAAATGACAGTAATTGTTTCACTGACATCATAATTATGAATATCTTTTATCGTGAAGAACAATAGAAATGCGGCCCATATAAACATGCCCTGAACCGGTAGATGATAGAATACAGACTGTTCTAAAGTTAACCCGTTACTAAATAAGATGACTAGAGGCATGATAATCACGATAGGACTCAACGCATACGCCGTACTATTATATACATGTGTAAAGCTTCCCTCACCATCATTAATCGAACAAATTAAATAATTTGATACGAGCCACAATACAAAAAGAAACATCATAATCGATAGTTCATACACGATATACTGATCTTTTGGAACAAATAATACATTTGTATACATATGATGCAGGATAAAAATAACAGCAATCAAAATAAAAATCATCGTTGATGACCTTCTAGCTATTCTGTTCTTATCTTGTATTTCATAAATACCATTTAATGGCTGCTTCAAGAAGGAAAACATATATAGCAAATCATCAACCATTTTCATCCTTCTTAGGACACTGACCCGTTTTCTAACCTTTGGACCATACCGGAATTTTCGGTTCAAAAATTTATGCGTAGAAACAACACCTACTACAACTAAAAGAAGCGAAAATACGTTATTTAAATTAGTCTCCAACCATGATTGACGTATTTCCCAAAAAGCTTCTGAGATCCCCTCGCTATACTGAGCATCAAAATATTCTTCGTATGCACTGTAAGGATCCCCTTCGCGAAGGTACGCATCCCCCAAACCGATATGGCCATTATCAAAAATCGAATTATACTTCATCGTATATTCCCATAATTCTTTACTCTCTGTATAATCACCAGCTTGATAAGCTCCCATTGCCTGATGCACTGCATCAGCAAATTGTGTAGATTGATAAGTTTGAATTCTGCTCGTTCCCTGGTCAACAACAATAAGCTCATCAGCTGAATTCGAAGCAATGCTTACCGGTCGGCTCAAAAGCCCAAATCGGCTTGAATTCACATCACTTCCCCCAAACAAGAATAATAGATTTCCATCAGAATCATACTCGAAAATCCATCCTTCCGAGGTGATCGAGTAAACATTGTTATGCTTTCCGATCCAAACGCTTTCCATATTATAGTTAGCAACTAATTCATCAGGGAAATAATTAGTTCCCGAGACGTTAAATTTCTTTAGCGGATTTGTTTCAATAGATGATGTAACTGTATAGATAAATCCCCTATCATCTATCGCGATATTACTAGGAACATCGGGAAAAACCCTCTCAAGCTTCCTTTGTTGCATTTCTGTTAAAAAGAATGACCTGACTTGATCTAACAATGGTACATTTAATGGATTAGCTCCAAAGAAAGTAATGAATTCACCTTCCCTATTTAACATGATCAACCCATTCACAGATCCACTGCTTCTGACGTAGATATTCCCTCTAACATCTACAGCAATATGTGTCGGACTAAAACTATAGCCTTCATTAAAAATGGGCGAGTCCGGCTGCCCAATTTCTCTCACATATTCATGGGTCAATTTGTCGAAGAGAAAGATCTTACTTTGATAGCTATCTACAACATAAATATACTCGTCCGTCACAAATGAACTTTGAACAGTAGTAAGCTTGTCGCTCGCAAGCTCTTTATAAAAGCGATAGTGTTCATCCAATATAAATACTTTATTATGGGAACTATCAGATATATAAATATAGTCCTCCTCATCGACAAATACATGTTCTGGACTTTCTAATCTTTCACCGTTAATGACACTAATTTGCTTGCTTGGCGTATAGGCAGTCTGGGTTTTTATAATCGTTCCTTGGCTATCACTTGTATACGTGTAATAAGGAGCACCGGCAAACACGTATGAATGAGGATGGATAACCATCAGCATG
Source organism: Halalkalibacter kiskunsagensis (assembly GCF_037027555.1). Lineage (NCBI taxonomy): Bacteria > Bacillati > Bacillota > Bacilli > Caryophanales > Bacillaceae > Halalkalibacter > Halalkalibacter kiskunsagensis. The sequence continues at coordinate 73,354 of NZ_JAXBLX010000004.1, forward strand.
ATTCCAAGTAACATTGTGAGTTTCAAATACATCTTCATATTACTTAATCCCCGTATGAGCCATGGAGTTCATGACTTTATTTTGTAAGATGATAAATAAGATTAAATTAGGAACAAACATAACCAAACCCGCTACTGCTGCTAACCCGGCACCCGCAACGATATTACCAGACTGTGATACCAATGTTTCCATATAAAAAGGAAGCGTTCTAATAGACTCTTTATCCATAAAAATAGCTGAGCTTTCAATATTACTCCAGCTTGCTTGAAAGGTTAAAATCGCGACCGTTACAAGCGCTGGCTTTACGAGAGGAAGCATGATACTCCAATACAATCTCATATTTCCTGCTCCATCGATTTTAGCTGCTTCGAGAAGTTCGTTTGGAATTTGATCCATAAATTGTTTGAGTAAAAAGATTCCGATCGGCATCGCTAAAAGCGGGATAATGTGTGCCCAATACGTATTGAAAATCCCTAAATTCACAACAATAAAGAATCTCGGAATCGCAACAGCTACAGGTACAAACATTAACGCAAGCGTATTGATTTTATTAAAGGTGTCTTTTCCTTTGAACTCTAATTTGGACAATGCGAATGCAGCCAAAGAACTAATAAACAACGTAAGCAAGATGACTAGAATCGTCACATACAAACTGTTAAATACATACCTTGACAAAGGCATCCCCGACTCAGCCGAAAAATTAGCTAGCAATCGGAAGTTTTCTAATGTTGGTGCTTGAACAAAAAAACGGGGTGGATATGCAAATAACTCTGTAAACGGTTTAAAGGCATGGTTAAAAATAAAGATAATAGGAAGTGCCATAAAAATAGAAAGAAACGTCAATGCAATATGAAATTTAATCTGATCTCTATGAAACTTCTTCGGGTTAATTTTCATTGATTTCGCCAAAGCTCTCACCACTCTTTATGTTTTAATAATAAAGCTAATCTTTTTCACCGAATAATTTATAACTTATTTTATTGAACAGGACAACAATTAACAGGAGTACAACGGTTACGGCTGATGCGTAACCCATTTCGTAACGAATAAAACCAAAGTCGCTAGCGTGGTCAACAATTAACCAACCTGCATATTGCGGAGGCGGTGTGCCTCCGCTTAGTGTTGCGGCTATCCCAGAAGCATTAAATGTTCCAATAATAGCCATCACTGCACCAAATAACATTTGCGGCTTCATCGAAGGGATCGTAATGAAAAAGATTTCTTGCCACCGGTTTCGAATCCCATCAATGTATGCAGCTTCATATAAGGACTTGTCGACATTCAACAATCCCGCTAACATCGCAAGAAAACCGACACCCATACTTCCCCAGAGCCCAACAAAAATCATAACCGGCACTAAAAACTCAGGAGATTGTAAAAACTGTACCGGCTCTTTAATGATGTTCCATTCTAATAACCAGTAGTTTAAATATCCGACCTGATCCCCACTAAATAAGACTCTCCATACAATTGCCATCATGATCGGACCTGTCACAGAGGGAGAATAAATAATCACTGTGTAGATGGTTCGGACATTATGAGGAACCTGTGATAGCATCCAAGCAAGAAAGAAAGCCATCATATACCCGATTGGTCCTACAATCACTGCATATAATAAAGTACTAGATACTGCATGCTGCAAGAAAACAGTATCTCCTGTAAATAAATCGATATAGTTTTGAAACCCTACAAATTCAGGAAACTGCACGGTATTAAAATAAGTAAAAGACAAGAATACCGCAACTAGTACTGGCATGATAATAAGCAGTGTAAATAATGTAGCGTAAGGCAAAATAAACAGATAAGGTGAATTTTTGACCTTATAAAACAGGCTCTTCATTTGTCTGCTCTTTGGCTTAACAGGGCTGTTTAGGGGCGGCCGATTTACGGACGGCTGTTCTATACTACTGCTCTTTTCCATCTCTTCTCACCCACTTCTCTACGTTTTCTATCGTTGGAACCTTGTAGGGTTTGATTAGCTGGTCGCTATCAATATAGCCAAACTCCCTTAGTTTTCGATCCAATTCTCTATCAATCGTTTTGACTGCATGATCTATCGCGACTCTCGGATTTTCTCTATCAAATACCACTTTATTCCATGCATTACTAATTTCACGTTCAACCATATAATCTCCAGGAACTTTGCCCGTCGTTTGGATCCATTCCCATTGTTCCAAAATGCCGAATTTCGACTCAGACGGCCAAGCGCTTTTTCTAAAACCATCAACGTTAGCTGTTAAATAGAGGAACTGACTCCCTAACGTCGATTGAATATCATATGAGAACGCACTTTGCACCTCTGCGTTTGTCCACCACTTCATGAACTCCCATGATTTATCTTTTTTATCACTTTCACTAAAAATGATGCCTGTGCTTCCATACGTTGGATCCCAGCGTTCAATGACTCCCTGATCATTTTCAACTCCAGGAATCGGCAGGACTTCCCATTGTCCAGCCAACTCAGGCGCAGCATACTTCAATTGAATATAAGTATTCGCATCTCCTATCCCAACCGGAGATTTGCCGTTCCTGAAATTCTGGTAAAACTCAGAAGTTGTAATCGGCATATTATAGACCGTAAATAGGCTTGTCATAAAATCGAACGCTTCGTATGAACCCTCTTGGTTAAGAATGCTCTTACTGCCTGTTTCGTCATACAACTCACCGCCAAATTGATAGATAAATGGAGTCGTTGTATCAAATCCTTTAAATGCACTATCAGCTGCGAGAGGAACAAAGAAGTTCATGTCATATCTCTGCAACATTGGAACAAGACTGATGACCTCTTCCCACGTTTGTGGAGGATCTTCACCTAAAAACTCCATAATATCCTTACGATAAAATAATAGCTTTACATCCTGTGTTTCTGGAATCGCATATACACCCTCATCGTATATAAACGGAACAAAGGAGTTCGGGTTAAACTGTTCTGCCAATTCAAAAAAGCCATCATACGTTCTTAAATCTTCAATGATTCCACGCAATGCAAGCTCAAAGGGTCTTCCATGGCTAATACCTAAAGCCGCATCAGGCGTCGTATCTGCTGCATTGGATAAGATCACTTTGTTTTCATCTGGCAACAATGATAAATTTACATTGATTCCAGTATTTGGTGTAAATTCTTCATCAATCATTCGCTGCATAATTTCAACATATAATCTCGATTGGTTAACCCAAATCTCGATTGTATCTTCGTCAATGACGGCCGCCTCGTTGTATTTCGGATTAAAGAAGGAATATCCAAATGCCTTGGTACCTTCTATTAAATTAGTAACAATCCCAGCATTAGGCCTAGGCAAATTCATGTGATTATGAAAATAAAACTTATCTAAATGCATCGGATTATAAATAAGCATCGGCAAAATGGTTTGAATGCGTCCGTATGCCGAAGAGTGTCCTTCATTAAATCTAGCCATATAATGAGGCAAATCATCCGGCTTTTCCGCAAATTTAATAATCAATTCCTGAGCAATTTCTAGCTCTGAGATCACAGGCAAATCATCCATTTGGGTCTGTTCTATAAGAGCAAGCTTCTGCTCTTCTATTCTCCCTGCGATTCCATACAAATAATCTGTAATATCAGGAATATACCGTTCAATTCTCCATTGCCTCTTTCTGTCTACTAGACCACCCGTTAAACGCATAAACTCTCTAGAAATTGAATCAATCCCCTCCAGTGTCATAAGCAGCTCATGATACACATCCCGAACATGTGAATTGTTAATAGACAACGTAAGAGTATGTTCACCTTTTTCTAAATAGATTTCATAATAATTTCCATCTTCATCTTTCAACGTCTCATTCTTCCAGTTACTTGAATAATCAAACATATATAATTCCAGCTCTTGAAAAGGAACCTCGCCATTGATTTCAATTCTTCTGTACGTCGGCATCCCATTATTCGTATCTTGAGAATATTTCAATGTAAGATGATAATACCCGCTCTCTTCAACAGAAAAATGATAATCTACACTGTCGCCGCTATCACCGAATGAGTAGCCGTCTAACACATTAAGAACTCTTGTTTTGTACTCATAGGGCGTTACCTGTGGATCTCTAACATACTTAGGTCTAATACTTTGCCTGTTTTTCGATGCCATTTTTTCTGCTTCGATCTTAATGGTTTTCTCAGAGGCATCCGTTTGTCCCTTTGTTGATTCACGGTATTCCTCATATGTCGGATTGGAATCAACTGTATTGTGGATCGTTATATCCCCAAGTAAAACATAGCCTTCATTTATTGACATGGTGACCGAATTTATCCCTTTATTTAACTTAAATTTCAAAGGTTCTGTAAAGAAGTGATTTGGATCCATCAAGCCTTCATGTTTCCATTCTGAAATCAACTCAGATCTAGGATTCAATTCATCACCATACCGGTCATACTTTAAATCTCCTTCTAATGAAATCGGTCTCCAATCCATAGAAAAGCTAAGCCGATTCATTTCATTGAACTGAATCTCATCGTTAATTTCAATAGCAAGCTCAGGCGATAAATGACTATCCTGTAAAATATGATAATCAAGCCACAACTCATAAAGTCCATCCTCTGCAGCTTCAACATCAAAGGATATTTCATCACCCGGTTCTAAATAAATAACGTCACTTCCATATCCCTGACTTTTCGAACTTTCATATCGTTCCCCGCCACTAATTTGCGAACGTCTGATACTATAGCTTTGATCAGGAACTACTTCCTGATCGTTATCCCATTGCTTCATCACACTATAATAATTGCCCTCGGATTGAAAACCACTAATATAGGCTTCAATCGCCGACATACTGCGTTCATAATCGGCTTTTGATAATTGCTCATCATAACTATTATTCATATTACCTTTACCAATAAACAGTATGACAGCTAGAGCAATGACCAAAAGACCAAAAATCAAGTACATTATCTTCCTTTTTATCGTCATTTGATCCCAACCTAACACAATCAAATTTTACTAAGAATTTCTTAATATAATAGGTAAGGAGCCTTCCCATGTTGTTAGTTGTTGGCTAAATCTAACTTGACATGTGGGAAGTACTCCTTTTTTCATAACTTAAAACCAAGGAACATCTGAATTTAAAAGTTTAGTAGATTTGATTTAATTCATATGGTACGTTTATCTATTATATTGTCTCAAATAATCCTCTAAATTCTCATTCATCATCGTATCCCACTCTGATGCTATATCGCTGTATCTGACACCTTCATCTCTAATCTGATTTCTTAACTCCCAAATATCTAAATTTGAAAACACGTTACTTACAGCTGGCATCTGTCTTGGGTATGATATTGGGTTGGCCAATTGCTGTTGGAATTCAGGATTTTTAAAAGCTTCAAAGTTAAAGATCGCCAATTCGCTGTCTTCAGGGAAACCCTGTACAAGCGGGTGATTCTCTAATACTTCAGGGTTTGTTGTAATCGGCCACCCTTGAACAAAGTCCATCAATCGGTCCTCCACTCGTAAAGGAGCATCTTCAGGTAATCCAGAATATTCATCAATCAATGACCATTTCGACTTCAAACCTTCTTCCCCATACGTAAGCCATTTCAACAATTGAAACGCCGCTTCTGCTTTGACGGGATCGTCTTCTAATGCACTAGATATGCTTAAAGTATCATAATAAGCTCGAATGCTTGTCGAACCACCTTCTGGAGCTTCCGGCATAGGATAAATATCAATCTCCATTTCACGGTTTACGACTAGTTCCCCAACATCTCCACTGAGTGCAAACATCCACATATTGCTAACCGCTTCTAAACCGTCACCCCATGCCCAACCTAAATTTCCGACTTTTTCAATTCTTTCTGCCTCAGGAAGGTCATAGAAGTGCAAGCCTTCAATCCCTTCTCTGGCAACTTGCTCGAACCACTCACCATATCTTTTACTATTGGTAAAATCCCATGTTTGCGATTCGATATTGTACCCTAGCCACCCATTAGGAATACTGTCAAAATAATGTGCACCATGGTCTTGAAATTCAATGATTCCTGGGAAGATTGGATTATCCGGAGTGAGTTTTGCCACTTCACTTCGTAGATCCTCATAATCTTGATAGGTCCAGTCATACGTTGGAACCTGGATGTTGTTTTCCCTTAGCAATCTCGTATTTATTGCCGGGAATTGACCGACAGACATCCACGGAATCCCATAAATCTCTTCACCATCATACGTTTTCATAACCCTTTTTGCGTTCTCAGAAATCCACTCCGCTTCAGGATCAGCTTCAATATATGGAGTTAAATCTAACGTTAATTCCCTGTCATACGCTTCGGCTGCCAGCGGGGAATAGAAAATATCAGGCAGATTTCGTTCATTTGCTCTTGCCGTAAGCATTTCCATTTGGGTAAAATCTTCTTCATCCGCAGCAAACTGACGGTCACGAACAACTGTAATATTCGGATATTTCTCCATAAACTTTTGGATATTTAAGAATATTGGATTGGTTTCATCATTTTCACCATAGAATTTACTTGCATACACTAATTCAATTTCTTCTTCCTGCCAATCCGGGGTTCCACTTTCATTCTCATCAATTCCGACATATTCGGATAAGTCTAGAGATGCATCTGTACCTTCCTCATTTATTGTTTCTTTCGTGCTACTCTCTCCCGTACAAGCAGATAATAGAAGTAACAATACCAATAAAGTGGGTAAAAATAAGATTTCTTTTTTCATCATGTCCTCCGTATTTTTAAATTTTCCCTTGAAAAATCACAGAACTTCTTTCATTGTTCGTTGTATTGTTCAATGCTCCCCCCCCTTCATTACTACACCATAAAAAGATGGTTTCTCCTTTGAAGAAAAATACATTATTTCTATTCTGTTGCACATTTATTATCTATCGGAAAGCGCTTTCCGGAAACCGTTTTCATTATTGTTAAAGTGTCTATTATTACAACTATACGCCCAGAAAATTACCATCTATCACCAAGAGTGTATTATATTAATAAATCAATAGAGAAACCTGACACCTTTTTAAAAAACATATAAAAAATGATTGATATTTAATTCAATAGATTAGAGTATGGATTTATATTATTTCTTATTTTAAGAATCCATCTTGAAGGTATTATTGTGATTAATAGAGAAAAGTCTCATTCCTGTCATAAAAAAGTAAAACAAAAAAGCAGCCGAAGCTGCTTTTTTTACTAACTATTTTAAAAGGTAAACACGAGACTCATAAGGTTTTAGTGTAATTGACGAAATATCAACACTGCTTTGAACATGATAATTATTGATAAGCAATTGTATAGACTCAAAATGAATACCCTCTGGCAATTCAAATTCTGCCTCTTCCTTTGTGAAATTACACATTACAAGTAATTTCTCTTCACCAAATGTACGTGTATAAGCATAAATTTTCTCATCTTCTTCTAAAATAAGATCATATGTGCCATACACAATGATATCATATTCTTTTCTAAGTTTAATTAATTGTTGGTAGTAGAAGAAAATAGAATCTTTATCTTCTAAAGCTTTTTTTGCATTGATTTCTTTATAGTTTGGATTCACTTTTAACCAAGGTGTACCTGTGGTAAAGCCCGCATTCTCACTATCATTCCATTGAATGGGCGTTCTTGCATTGTCACGACCTTTTACATAAATGGCTTCCATTACTTTATTATGATCTTCATTGCCTTCAATAACTTTTTCACGGTACATATTTTGAATTTCAATATCATTATATTCCTCAATAGATTCAAAGCGAACATTTGTCATTCCTAACTCTTCACCTTGATAAATGTATGGGGTACCTTGCATCATATGAAGGAAGGTTGCAAGCATTTTTGCAGACTCCACACGATACTCTTTGTCATTTCCTAATCTCGAAACCATTCTTGGCTGATCATGATTATTTAAGTAAAGACTGTTCCATCCTTTTCCTTCTAAATCCTTTTGCCACTTTGTCATAACTTCCTTTAAATCAGCAAGTTTCCAAGGTTTCACATCCCACTTTCCACCAGGACCTGAATCTAAATCCATATGTTCAAATGTGAAGATCATATTTAATTCTGTATCTTCTTGATTTGCATACTTTGCTGCATCTTCTGTTGAAGCACCTGGGCATTCCCCTACTGTGATCATGTCATATTTTGAAAGGACTTCACGGTTCATTTCCTGCAAATATTCATGAACACGCGGACCATTCATGAAGAACTCTCCACCCCAGTCGTATTTTTTTCCACCTGGAGCACTTGGTAATCCATCCGCTTTTGAAATCAGATTAATTACATCCATACGGAAACCATCAACACCCTTATCAAGCCACCATGTCATCATGTCATAAATTTCTTTTCTTAATGTCGGGTTTTCCCAGTTTAGATCTGGTTGCTTTTTACTAAAAAGGTGAAGGAAATATTCATCTGTTGCTTCATCATATTGCCATGCCGACCCACTAAAGAAAGATGTCCAGTTGTTCGGTTCCTTATCATCCTTGCCCGGGCGCCATATATAATAATCACGGTAAGGACTATCCTTAGATTTACGAGACTCAACAAACCATTCATGCTCATCAGAAGAATGGTTGACAACAAGGTCCATCATTAGCTTCATACCACGGGCATGCATTTCTTCTAAAAGCTCGTCCATATCTTCCATTGTTCCAAACTCATCCATTATATTTTGGTAATCGCTTATATCATAACCATTATCATCATTTGGAGATTTGTATACTGGTGATAACCAGATTACATCTATACCTAACTCCTTTAAATAATCAAGCTTTGATGTAATTCCTTTAATATCGCCAATTCCATCTCCATTACTGTCAATGAAGCTCCTTGGATAAATTTGATAGACAACACTTTCTTTCCACCATTTTTTCTCCATTTTTTATCTTCCTTCCTCGTTTTTAAGTATTTGATCTATTTCTTTAGCAGCTTGAGCTAAACCGTCCTCTACACTGATCTTTTCCGAAAAAATAAGCGTGAAGTACTTTCCATATATTTCCTCAACATCCCACCACTGAGCAACAGTCGGCCGTAAAAGTGCATCATCTAGACTGTCTAAATATGCTTGATAGTAAGGATATTGGTCATAAAATCCTGATAATTCCACATATTTATTGGATGGTATTAATCCGGTTTGCGCTAAATACGTTTGCGGTTCTATAGAGGTCATCCATTTTACAAATGTCCAAGCGGCTTCCTTATGCTTTGTCGCTTTTGAAATTACCAAGTTTTCTCCACCTAAAAGGGCTCTTTTCCCATTGCTAATGGGGAACGGCGCTGAAACCGTCACTTCATTAATATAGTCAATTTGTTCTTCTGAGTTAACACTATAAAACCATGGTCCATCATCAATCGCGAAATAACTCCCATCAATGACTTGGTGCCATAAACTGCTACTGCTACCTGTAACTGATAAATTACCTTTTTGATAAAGGGATAAAAGTTTAGTAACTGCAGAAATGCTTTTTTCACTGTCCAAATATCCAGTAGCTTTTGAATAGGATGGGTCGGTAAGCGTTCCGCCAAGACCATAAAAATAATGCATAGTAGCCCATATCGATAATGAATCTACTCCAATAACAAACTGATTACTTTCAACCATCTCAATAAGCTCGACCATCGTTTCAGGTGGACTATTCTCACCAGAAGATTCGATTAGCTCCTTGTTATATATTGAAATCTTCGTGTTCGTATTTAAAGGAACACCATAATATTTCCCATTATAATAGTTGGATTGTAGTGGTTCTTCATAAAACTGATCCTTCAATTCATTAAAACCATCAAACTCACTTACAGGATGCAAGAGGCCCAGCTGGGCAAATGACGGAATCCAAACAATATCCATTCTGATAATATCTGGGGGCTTGTTTGCAGATGCCCTGGAAATAAGTGCCGGTTTTAATTCATCCTTATAAGGTTGCCTAACAGACTTTACATTAATCCTTGGATACTTCTCTTCAAATAAAGGAATAAGAATATTTTCAAACAATTGCGTTTCATATTCACCAAACGTATGCCAAATAACAATCTCATCTTTTGAAGGAGTAACATCTAATGGAGGTCGACTGTTTCCAATTATGGTTTGGTTCCCACAAGCTGTTATAATCATACCGAATGCAATCATCAACAAACATATTCTCACTTGTCGAATCACCCCCATGTTCAGTCACCTCCTACTTTTGATGCTCAGTCCGAAAGTCAACAGGTGAATAGCCTGTTATCCTTTTAAATAGCTTGCTGAAATATTTAACATCTTTAAACCCTGACCTTGCTGCAACTTCATACACTTTTAACGACGTATTCATTAACAGATCCGTTGCCTTTTTAATCCGAAGATCAATTACATAATCAATAAACTTTTGATCACTAAATTGTTTAAACAAAATACTAAAATAATTTCGACTAATGTGAATATGATCAGCAACCATTTGAAGCGTTAGCTCTTTTGTATAATGCTGGTGAATATAGCTTAACGCACTTTCCATTAATTCATTATCTACGCTCGGCTTTTGACGCAGATCTGAGATCAATCTAACACATTCCGCAATTTGTTTAGTAAGAATCCTGTACAACTCATGTAATGACTCTATTTTTTTAAAATGTTCACATTTATCAAGCAACAAGGAGAGAGCAAGCTTATTTCCAAACAAGCTTGTTACTAAATCACATGCTTCTTGTTTAATGTCAGAAGGGTGCATTTTACCTTGCTTCCAATGCTCGTATCGCTCTTCTATATACGTTGCTACCTTCTTTTCATCAACTGGCAAAAGAAACTGTTTTAATTGTTCTACTTGGTGCGGCTTTTCTAGTGGTTCTTTTCCTTCTTTATAAGAAAAAACAACTTCATTAGGATAAAAGAACCGTCTTTCACAAGCCAAAGAACTTCTGTGAAAACCTTTATCCGCTTCATATATGTTAGAAATAACATCATACCCAAATGAAAAACTCAAACTAGATTCCTTCACTACTTCATCATTCAATTGATGAATCAATTTTACTGGATTACCATTTACCTCTATCAAAAAGAGCAGATCTGTCTCCGAAATGGCAAGACAAACCCCTTTCTCATATTTTGAGTAGAAACGCTCTTGAATTTCTTCAAGAGTAAATCTTCTAAATAATATCCCGTACTGTTCTTCAATTTTGGCTACATCGTTGATCTTCATATTAATAACGATAAGAGAACCAGACATCGAGTTCTTTATTTCTTTAAAATGGGAAGAGTCTTTTTCATTTGATAGAACCCGTTTTAATTCTTGCTCTAGCTTTTTCCGTTCATGTAAAGAGGTCGTCTGCTCAACAAGAGTGAGCTTTTTCTCAATGTTTGTTTCTTCATCCATTTTGTGTACACATTTTTGAATTAATTGGACGAACTCTTCTTGTTCTAATGTCGGCTTTAAAACATAGTCAACGGCCCCGTATTTTATCCCTTCTTTGACGTACTCAAATTCGTTATAACTACTTACTAAAATAACCTTTAATTTCGGAAAGAGGTCTATTGCTTTCTTCATTAAAGTTAGCCCATCCATAATCGGCATTTTAATATCCGTAATTAAAAGATCAACATGGTGTTTCTTCATTGCATTTATGGCCTCTTCCCCATTAGGAAAGTCTCCAATAAGAGATAATCCCTCTTTCTCCCATTCTACAGAAGCCTTTAAACCAAAACGGATTACTGGTTCATCATCAACGATTATAACGTTATACATGATTCTCACCTCTGTTTTTCGGTTTCATGATCAGCTTAACGATAGTTCCCTTTTCGCTACTTTCAATTTCTATTGCAGAATCCGGACCAAAATAAAGGTTAATTGAATCAAAAATATGAAGTAAGCCGATTCCAACAGACTTATTCATTGGGCGGAGTGCATGTTGAATCTGGTTTAGTGTTTCCTCATCCATTCCTTTCCCATTATCCTGAATGACTATTTCTACTTTATCGTCTATTTTCCGACCCGATATTTGTATCATACCTTCCATACCAGTTGGTACAATCCCATGAAAAATAGCATTTTCCACTATCGGTTGTAGTAACATCTGGGGAATGAAAAAATCATTCACTTTTTGATCAATATCCAGTTTTAGATGGAAGGTTTGTTCATAACGAATTTGCATGATGTCAATGAACTTCTCAATAATGTCTAGTTCTTCTTTTACTGTAACAAATGTTCCTTTTTTACCCATATTCGCCTCAAGTAACTTAGTAAGTGCAGCCAATGCCGTATTTGCCCTGTCAACTTGATTAAATTTAACTAACCATCGAATCGTACTTAGTGTGTTAAATAAAAAATGTGGATTTATTCGGTGCTTTACGGCACGTAACTCTGCTTCTTTTTTTTGGACTTGTTCTATTTTCACTTGATCCATTAAGTGCTCAACCTTTTCAAGCATCCGATTAAACTCCATGCTCATGACTCCTATTTCATCGGATGTTCGCACGTTCGTTCGAACATTAAAATCTCCTTCACCTACAAGTTTCATTTGTCTTGTAAGCACCTTAATTGGGTCGGTCACTCGGTTTGCAAAGAAATAACCAATCATCATTGCTAATATGCCAAAGACGATTGAGGTTAGTACAACAATAGTTTGTATCGTTAATAATTGACCTGTAATTTCTTGAATAGGGACAATCCCTACTATTGTCCAGCCGTTTGCAAGCGGTTGTTTTACCCCATAGTAATAACGTCCATTATCATCAAATTCAAACTCTAGTTCATCCCTATTGATAACACGATGATACAATTGCTCGTTGGAGATCGTTTGATCGATTTTTTCCATATCTGAATGAATCATAATATTCCCTTGCTGATCAACCACAAAGAAATGTCCTGTTTTTCCTAATTTAATCTGATTAATCCTGTCAAGGACTGCATTCCCATCAAGAAAAACTTGTATATACGCAATATTATTTAAATTGTCAAAGTCCTTCATCACCCTAGTAATTGGCAAAACCAAATCGGTGTTTTCTCCTGCCCCGCTGAAACGATCAAATTGAAGCCCCTGCCATAATAATTCACCATCTAGTTCAGTCGTTTTCTTTTGCCAATCTAACTCCTGCAAATTATATTGTGAGAATTTGAACCAAGAAAAATTCCCACTTCCCCAGCTTGACCCCTCTTCCTTTAATACATAAATCATACGTACAAAAGAGCTTGAAAATATATTTTCGTTTAAGAACGAATGCATCGTTTCATGATTTTCCTGTCTCTCCGCCTCAGGAAGTTCTTCATTTAAATCCTGTTTTACAACCTCTTGTAGCCTTTCATTGCTGTAAATAAGATCTGCCATGTCACTACCCGTAGTTAATACATAAGACAGTGAATCCGCTGCTTGCCGAGCAGTTTGCAAAGACGATTCTCTTACATTTTCTTTAATGATGTTTGATGATGATACATAAAAGAAAACACTGTTGAATATTGTCGGGATTAAACTCACAATTAGAATGACAACTACTACTTTGGTAGCGAATCGATTTTTATTCATACTTAGGTTGGTCATCATTTAACCCCATTTTTTCACAATTGTTGGCTTTATCATAACTTTCTTACTATGTTGTAGCAAGGTACTACTTGTGCTTAACTAATTGAAAGATAACATTCCTCTATCCTTTTACAGCACCCTCTGATTGGCCGCCTTTCACAAATTTCTTTTGGAAAATGATATAAACAATCATAACAGGTAGAATTGCAATGATTGACGCCGCAAATACTAATGACCAGTTACTCGCATGTTGCCCTTGGAACATCATCAAAGCAATTGGTAAAGTTCGCATTGCTTCGTCTTTAATAATCGTTAAAGCAACGAAGTACTCATCCCATGTTCCTGAGAAAGCAAAAATGGCCATTGTGCCTAATGCTGGTTTGGATAATGGCAAATAAATATGCCAGAATATTCTCCAATTTCCGCCGCCATCTATAAGAATCGATTCTTCTAGATCTTTAGGAATGGTCTCAAAGAAGCCTCTTAGAAAGAAAGTAGAACCAACTACTCCTCCCCCAATATAAATTAACCATAGTCCTAAATACGTATTAACTAGTCCAAGACTATTAATCACTGTAAATTGTGGAACAATCGCCAAAACGAGTGGTATCATCATTGTAAATAAAAAGGTTCTAAATAAAAACTCTTTAAACGGAAATTCAAATCTAACAAAGGCATAAGCCGTCATTGCTCCAAGAAAGAGCCCACCTACCATTGCTACACCCGCTATTAATAAACTATTTAAGAAATACCGATAAAAGTTGTATCCGGTCCACACGTCTACATAGTTATCGAGATTAGGTCTAGCTGCCAATACTTCACTCGGCCTTGGCAGTGAATACGCTCCCTTTAAAAAAGTGGTCAATATCATATAAATAAACGGGAATATAAACGCAATAACCCCAAGAATTAAAATCGCATAAACGACGATTTTCCAGAACAATTCTGATTTGTTCTTCAACGTTCTCCCTCCTAACCATATAATGAGCCAAGTACAGTACTTGGCTGCCGCCGTAACAAGTTACGACTTATTAATAAAATTTTTGTTTCCCAATCTTCTTTTGCTGACTCCAAGTAATGATAAAGATTGTTATGCCCATCATAACCCCTAGTGCTGATGAATAGCCAAAGTTCATGTTTTCAAAGGCTTCCGTATAAATCATGCTTTGAATAACTTCCGTTTGATTCATTGGTCCGCCACCAGTTAGGAAATATACTTGTGGGAAGATGTTAAATGCCCCCATAACCAATTGAATCACAACAAAAATTGTAATAGGTGCAAGCATTGGAATTGTGATAAAGCGGAACATTTTAATTCCATTTGCTCCGTCAATCGTTGCTGCTTCATATAATGATTTCGGAATACCTTGTAATGCTGCCAAATAAATAACGACTGTCCAACCTACTGTTTTCCAAATGTGGAACAACCAGATAACAAACATGGCTGTCCATTGATTTTGCAGCCAACTAATTGGTTGATCAATCATTCCTAATTGTGTATAGAGTACATAGTTAATAAAACCGCTCTCACCAGAAGCGAATAAATAGCGGAACAAAAATGCAACTACAATCCACGATGTGATAATTGGTAAATAATAGAACGTTCTAAATGTAATTTTATACTTAATAAATTGAAGATTAATTAGCACTGCAAAAAAGATACCTAAAAACCAATTTATTGGGACTGTCACAATTGTATTTAGAAATGTATTTCTAACAGCATAACCGAACTTTTGATCCTCAAATGCTCGTGTATAATTCTCAAATCCAACCCATGGGCTTTCTGCACCTGGCATAATGTTATAATCTTGAAAACTCATAATGATTCCTTTAAATAATGGATAAATAACGAAAACACCGGTACCAATTAAGCCTAATATAATGAATGGAAAAACCTCTTTCCATTGCTGTAACCCTTTTTTCAGATTTATTCTTTCTTTCTTCTTTGGTTCTTTTTGTTGTATTTGAACCTGAACATCTGTTTGACTCAATTTTTTCACCCCTTTTGCATTCCTTTGGTGAAAGAGGGTTTCTCAAGAAGGGATTGCCCCAACTAGTTAAAACTAGGGGGCAGATCCCTTGGTTTTGAGTCACCTTCTTTTTATTCATTATTACTTATTAATGATTGCATCAGCTCGTTTGGCCGCGTCATCTAACGCCTCTTTGGGCTCCATTGCTCCACGTAGTACTTTTTCGATATTTAATGTAATAATCTGTTCAATTTCAGACCATTGTGGTAACGGAGTACGAGGAAGAGCCGTTTCAAGCTGCTCAACATATGGTCCGATAAATGGCAACTCTAGAAACTCAGGAGTTTGTGCTGCCGCCATATTAGTTGGAATTAACCCTGTTTCTACACCAATAATTGTTTGCGCCTTTTCTCCAGTCATCCATTTAGCGAATTCCCAAGCTGCTTCTTTATTTTTTGAGTTTTCAAAGATGACTAAGTTCTCTCCGCCAATTACTGAACGACTTCCATCTACACCTTCAGGAATGGGTGCCGACACACTATAATCTAGAGGATTTGCCTTTCCTTCTTCATTCATTAAAATACTGAAGAACCAAGGACCATCGTCAATCATTAAATACTCGCCTCTATCAATTCCTTCCCAAGTTCCCGGTTCTCCCCCAAGCATTGTTGGACTTACTAACCCTTCTTCATTCCATCGAACAATAGTTTCTAAAGCATGTAAACTTTCAATGCTGTTTAAATGACCTTCAAATTGAGTAAAGTCATCATCTGTTAATCTTCCGCCTAAACTCCAAAAGTATGGAAGGTAATCCCAAGTTTGTCCTACACCAGTAATTGAAATTCCACCCATTGCTCCTGCCTCAACCGCTTTACGAGCAGCATCCTCAAGCTCTTCCATTGTTGCTGGCGGTTCGCTATAACCAGCTTTTTCGAGTACTTCTTTGTTATATATAGCTACTTTTGTATTTGTGTTTATTGGTAATCCGTAATAAGCGCCATCATAGAAATTTGTAGACATTGGTGCTTCAAACAGTTGTTCTTTAACTTCGGCGAAACCTTCAAAAGTACTTACTTCTGCTAATGCATTTAACTCTGCAAATTCAGATGTCCAAACAATGTCCATTCTCATTAAGTCAGGTGCTGCATTTCCTGCAACACCAGCTATAACTTGTTGCTTTAACCCTTCTTGTGGCTGCCTAGTAAGTTTAAGTTCAATATTTGGATGATCTTCTTCAAATGCCGGCTTTATTTGTTCTACTAATACTTTTTCTTCTTGCTCTCCATAAGTGTGCCAGTAGTCTAGTACCACTTTTGATCCATCATTATTACTTGAAGTATCATCGCTTGATGAACATGCGGCGCTTACAACAACAAGTAAAACTAACATTGAAAAGAAAAGAGATAATATTATTTTCTTCATTTTTATTTCCCCCTTGTTTTTAGTACATGCTTATTATCTATCTGAAATCGATTTCCAGAAACCGCTTGCATTACGAATGAGGTGTCTTATATTACGATCATTTAACCAGTTTTTATCATTCGTTGCTTATGGTGTTTTATATCATTATGTTACAGTTATATAAAACACCCTTTTAACAATTCATTTAAAATTCTTTATCAACGAAGAGTCATGACCAGAAAAAGGTCATGACTCTTCATTTGTTAGTTATCAAGTTCATAACGTTTTAATTTTTTACAATCTCTACATCGTCAATTTGCAAATTCGTAGAACCATCAGTAGCTTGATGGAAAGCAATAGTTAGTTCTCCGTTTGTTACTTCAACTGTTCCACTAATCTTAAGGTACTCTTCCCCATGTGGAATATCCATATAAACTTTCTCTCCACCGAATCCTGATAATTCCATTCTACTAACCGTAGGAGTACCCGTGCTTTGCTTAACCATAGCTGTTACTGTGTAAGTACCGTTCTCTAGACGCGAAAGGTCTTGTTCAATTTTTTGCTCATAAGGTTTGTCAGACCAGAAGTAAGCTTTATACTCTCCGCTATTTACATCATTACCATCGACACCGACATTGGAACCTGTTATATTCCAACCTCTTAGGTCTCCTCTTTCAAATCCACCGTTGATGATCTCAGCTGGTATCGTAACTTCTTCTTCCCCATCGCTCAAATATAGAATCAACGGTTCAACGGTCTCTTTTAGGCTATCCCTTGCCTCAGACGTGACGTTTCGATCATTTGTTTTCTTGGTTAAATAAAATAGATAATCTTCTAAATATTTTATACCCTGAACAATTGAACCTTTCTCTAAATGATGATGTGCTTGATTGAGTGTATCGGTAAGCTGCTTTACTAATGGACCACTTACGTCACCACTTTCAATATAACCATTCATTAATTGAGTTAATCCAGTCCCAATATTTGTAACACCATCCGATGCATCACTACTCATGTAAATCATGTTCCAGTATTCTAATGAAGGAACCATGATTTCCACATAGTTTCCGTATTCGTCACGTCCCTTTGTAAATGATAGCTCTTGTGAACGACCATCATTATTATCTGGAGAAGCTAACCAAACAGAATTCACTTCATTTGAATAGTAATATTTCATTTTAAAATCAGATACTTTATCTGGAGTTTCTTTTTGACCATCATTTGCTCTCCAGTCATTTTGGCTGACGCCTAACAAGTTAATCATCTGTATAATTTCATAGTTTTCATCTTGTTTGCCATATGTCCAAATTGTATCTGGATCCCCATAAGGAGTGTTTTCATATTTTGGAACTTCAATTCGGTTCGTAGTTTCTGTTTGTCCATCTCGAAGTAAGTTTTGGTAAGCAACAATGAAATCATATTGTTTAGCGACACGCTCTTCTAATTCTTTCGTCATATATAAGTGTTGAGCTGGGAAGTATTCGTTACTCAACATATTTCCATTGTCACCTAGCTCCATCCGCGCTCCTCCAGCTGCATAGACAGAAGCACCAGTTAATAGAACTGCTGATGTATTAAACGGGCTTCCTGGGTTGGCTTCGCCGTAATCATAACTCATGTACGCAGGGATGACTAACGATTTCCCACCGCTTTCCTCTCTAGCACTCTCAATTGTTTTCTTTAAAGAGTAGTATGTATCATAGAGTTCGCCGTCTTTATCTCGATCCCATGGCCATATTTCTGTGTAAAGAACATCAACATCACTAATATTTACATTTTCAATTCCTTGTGCTCCTACTGGATTAAATACTAAGTATTTGTCACCAATGGCTTCCTTAGCAGCATTCAGAAATTCAGTATAATTATCTTTTACATAAAGCGTTTTCCCGTCAGCTGTTTGCATCTCGCCCCATTCACCAACTGTGTCAGAGTGCCAACCATCAAACTCAAACGCCTCAAACATTTTATTGGTTTCAGCAAAAATATAGTCTTGCCACTCCTTGTTACTCATATCAAAGAAGTATAAATGGGTAATTCCTGTTGGAGTTTCATCAGCCATTTTAAATTTGAAATGACCTTCTCCACTATCGTTATTGTCTGAGTAATACAGGGCCCATTCTTGCTTCACACCATCATCCTCATATCCTGAGACTGCAGCATATGCCATATTGTAAGCCATGTTTACCATATTTGAATCTTGAGCTGCCGAGATATAACTGCGGATTGAATCCCCGTAAACTTCTCTTCCGCTCCAATCATCCCAAACTTCCAGGTTATCTGCTACTGGTTTATGATGACGATATTTCCAGTCGTAATATTGCAAGGCATTAATATGGTAATCCTTTAACTTTTCAATTCTTTGTGCTGCATCGACATTCTCTGTAAAATCCCATACATACCCGTAGCGTGGGAACTTTGTCCAGGATGACGAAACGTCAACCCCAACAGTATCTGAATCTATAAGGTTATTAGATGAATCTTTCACATCTACTTCAAGCATATAACCTTTAAAGTCTGTTGAAGATGCTTCCCAGTTTACTATAATTCTATCGTCTTCAGTATTTGCTAAAGAAAACGGTTTTTCAACCGTTGAACCAACTTTATATTCAAGATGTTTTGCGTTAATCTCAACTGTTCCTGTAAAGTCATTGCCTGTTTCATTTTTCAGATCAACCCGAATTTCAACATTGTCTCCAGGGTCATACATTGCCTTATCCGTCGTTACGGCGTGTATCATTTCCCCATTATTTTTTTCAGTTGCAGTATTGGTTGAACATGAAACGTTAGTTAAAAACATTGTGAATGCTAGTGTCATTGCCATCATCCTTTTAAATTTCTTCAACATATAAACACACCTTTCATTTTAATTACAAAAGTAAGTAAAGATTCCTTTTTCTCTCATTACTATTTGAATTCTTGATAACCCTTTCATCTCATTCAACAACTAGTTCATTCATTCGAGTCCTTTCTCTTAGCCCGATTAAAATCGTAACTTTCTTTCTCTATCAACAGAAGCCTCCTTTCTGCCCTGTATTACTCGAACAGTGATACAAGCATATACTATCTCCAACCCAACTTTAAATAAAAAATGTAAGCGCTTAATATAAAACACTTCTTTCCAAATATTGAACACCAAAAAGCTTACTATTCATTTTGAATCCACGTTCCTAACAGTATTATCAGACTCCAGTATATTGGATTAAATAAAAAAGACTGTTAAGAGACTAGAGCCTCTTAACAGTCTTTCCTATGCTTAATATTTACAATCTATCCTTACACAAGGTCACATGCTTCAGCCGGCATCCAGTGTTCATCTTTCCCGTCCCACTTTACATTACAACCTATTGGATTAATTAATGGAGTACTAATCTTTTTGCCCGCCAAGTATAGGTATGAAAAAACAATATAACAATGAGAATGTTTTGACTTTTCTTGCAACTAGAACCTTCCCCACTTATTACACGATTTAATTCTTTAGCGGCAACCACTTCAATACATCTTGGATCGTTTTATCCCAATAGCCCCACTCATGCTCACCTGGACCAAAGTCTGTCGTTAAATGGTACTTCGTTTTTTCGCACAGCTCTTTAAACCGAATATTGTCTTCATACAAGAAGTCTTCAGTTCCACAACACTGATATAGAAGAGGCTTCTGTTCATTAATATGCGTTTTTTCGATAAGTGAAAGTAAATCATGTTCTGTTTCAGAAATCTCTTCATCTCCGTAAACTAATCGTAAAACTCGATCATTATCAGAATGTTTTATTCTGTTCACTATATCAACTGCCCCTGATAAACTAGCAGCTGCACTAAATTGATCAGGACAATTCAAGGCCCATTTAAATGCGCCGTATCCTCCCATTGAAAGTCCTGCAACAAAGTTATCTTCTCTAGCATCTGATAATGGAAAAAACGATCTCGCTATTGACGGAAGTTCTTCCGTTAGAAATGTCCAATACTTGTTTCCATATACCATATCTGTATAAAAGCTATGATGGACTTGCGGCATGACGACTGCCAGTCCAAGAGGCGCAACATATCGTTCAATTGACGTTCTTCTCGTCCAAATAGTGTCATCATCACTTAACCCATGGAGCAAATATAATGTTTGGTGTTTATCTGCAATTTTTTTAGTTTGCATGCCAATTTGTGTTATCGTTTGCTGTGGAAGTATAACCGTCATCGATGTACTCAAATTTAATACTTCTGAATAAAATTGACATTGAATAAGAGCCATTGGTGATCATCCTTTCATGACTAATTTATCGATTTATTCCCACCTAGCTTTATTACCTATTTGATGAAGAAGCAAATTAGTCCCGGCTTCTATCTACCGGGACTGCTCTACATTATATTTAGCTATATTTATACTTAGTAGACAATTGTGTTTTACTTAAGCCCACCACATCTCGCCAGCAGATTCACGGATTAAGACATCATTTAAATTCTTCACTGCACGTGTAAAGCCCTCGTCAATTGACATGATTGGATCTTCATGCTCAATGCTTACCACATAATCATAACCATATGTACGAAGCGCACTGATCATATCAGACCACTCTTGGATGCTATGTCCACATCCAACACTGCGGAATGTCCATGCACGAGTCTGCACATTGCCATATGGCTGCATATCGACTAGGCCGTACATGTTAACATTGTCTTGGTCAATATACGTATCTTTTGCATGAAAATGGTGGATTGCTCCTGCTTCACCGAGAATTTTTATTGCGGCAACTGGATCAATGCCTTGCCACCACATATGACTTGGGTCTAAGTTTGCCCCAATCGCATCACACGTTGCTTCGCGCAGCTTTAACATCGTGTATGGTGTATGAACAAGGAATCCTCCATGCAATTCTAGACCAATTTTCACATTATGTTGCTCTGCTAGTTCACCAATCTCTTTCCAATATGGAATCAACTTATTCTCCCATTGCCATGTTAAAATATCGCCATATTCAGGAGGCCATGGTACAACTGGCCAGTTAGGCTGCTTTGCTTCCTCACTATCACCTGGTGTACCAGAGAATGTATTGACCACTGGAACATCAAGTAAAGATGCTAGTTTAATTGTTTTACGCAAAACAGAATCACACTCTTCTGCAAACACTCGATCTGGCGTAAGCGGATTGCCATGACAACTGAATGAACTAATAGTTAACCCACGTGATGTTACAGCCTCTAGGTAATCATTTCGCTTTTGCTCGTCTTCTAAAAGCTCATCAAGTGGACAATGCTGATTGCCTGGGTAACCACCAGTACCAATTTCAACAGAATCTAGTCCTGAAGCCTTCACATGATCTAGCATTTCTTCAAATGATTTTTCCGCAAATAAAACCGTAAAAACACCTAACTTCATTTTACTGTCACTCCTTGTTTTAACGAGATAATTTGTTTGGATTCCTGTGAATCAAGTGCCGCGAGAATAATTTGTAGTGATTTCATTCCTTCTTCCCCACAAATAAGTGGTTGATTATCTTCTACGATGCTTTCAACAAAATGGTCGATGACATGCGTGTTTGTCTGACCACCTTCTTCATTCGTTTGAATCTTATCAAGCTTGTGATTAATAACAGACCCGTTTCGATATTCTTCAATTAATGAATATGTCGGATCATCTTCTAAACGAAGTATTCCCTTTTCACCATATATTACAGTTGAATTATCCCCACCAGAAACATACGCCCAGCTTGCCGTTAATGTTCCAATGATGCCACTTTCCGTTCTTAACATACAGACAGCATTGTCATCAACTTCTGTGTTTTTCTTTGCATTCGTTTCGATGAATGCACCAACCTCTGTGAATTCTCCAAGTAAATATCGCATTAAGTCTGCTTTATGCACACCTAAATCACCCATTGCCCCGATAAAAGCTTGCTCTTTATTAAAGAACCAACTATCTGCCCCGTCTACACTCCATCCTTCGGGACCAGGGTGACCAAATGTTGTTCTAAAGCTGTAAATTTTTCCAAGCTTGCCACTGTCAATGATCTCTTTTGCCGTTTGATGTGACGAAACAAATCGTTGATTGTGAGCGATCATTAATTTCTTATCATTGGCTGTTGCAGCAGCAATCATTGCTTCTGCTTCTTCTTTTGATGTTGCCATTGGTTTCTCACAAAGAACGTGTTTTCCTGCATTCAATGCATCAATCGAAACAGGTGCATGTAAATAGTTAGGCAGGCAAACGCTAATTGCATCAAGTCCATTTACTTTCAAAACTTCTTTATAGTCCGTGAAAGCGAGAGCCCCATATTCCTCTGCCATTTGCTCAGCGCGCTCTGGAACAATATCGCAGACAGCTACAATTTCTACTTGATTATTCGCATTGTACTCAGGCAAATGACGGTATTTTGCAATACTTCCACAACCAATAACGGCTACTTTTAATGTACTCATTTCATTTCCTCCCAAATGGATATTTATTTTTTATAAAAACCGCTGCTACACTCGGCTTCCTCTCTTTCTGTTTCCCTTTTATTTATTCGCAAGCTGAGGTAGCTTTTCCTTCAAGTAATTTATACTTATTTCAATACTTTCTAGAGGCGAACGGCGACTAACATCTTGCTCAACAACCCACCAACTAACATTCGTTTCTTCCCCTTTAGCTAGTACGGCTTCAATATCTACGCCACCAGTTCCTAGCTCCGCAAAAAATTGTTCACCGTCTGTCGTCATATCTTTCAAGTGAACTAACGGTGTTCTTCCTTTGTATCGATCAATCCATTCTGTAGGAATTTCTCCAGCTTTTGTTAACCAATATACATCAAGCTCTGTTTGAACATGACTTGGATTTGTATCATCAAAAATAGCTTCAAGCGCCATTCTTCCATCCTCCAGTCGTTCAAGTTCAAAATCATGGTTATGATAACAAAGAGTAATTCCTTCTCGTTGACACGTTTCACCAGCTTGTCCTAGGAAAGTAATAAGAGCTTGATAGTTTTCTTCTGTACGTTGGTCTGGTAATAAAAATGGACAAACAACATACTTACTTCCTAATATTTTCTGATCCGCGATCACTTGGTCCAAATTGTTTTGTAATTGATCGAGTGGAACATGACTCGCTGCCGCTTTAAGACCAAGTTCATCTAATAGCCCTTTTACTTCTTGAACTGATAATCCACCATACCCAGCAAATTCAACTCCATCAAAGCCAAGATCAGCTACTTTTTTCAACGTACCGGCAAAATCCTTCTCACACTCTTCACGTAATGTAAACATTTGAACTGCTACTGGTATATTTTTCATCTTTTCTCCTCTTTCCTTTTAATTAATGGTTTCCTGAACACCACATTTTGTTAACGTTTTCATTCGTTTGCTGTTTTTTAAAAGATATGATGATATCACGAGATTTACTAGAATTACTACCATCACTTATTTCCTTCATCATAAATGATTTATTTCACTATGAATATAAATAATCTAATTAAAACATATACTATTTGGCTATTATCTAAAAAAAGGCCTATTGCATAAAGGCTAAAAAACATCCACTTAAAATAGCAAAATAATAGGGTGTTTAAAAATTGAGTTACAACACTTTTTCAAACACCCTTCTATTCCGATTGCTCATCCCTCTGCTTTTAATTTGCGAGTTTTTCTTTAGTGACGTAATCCGTAGCTTTGCCTTTTTTACGATCTAAACCTATCCAAACAAGTCCAGACATAATAACGAATGCTCCAATGATTTGTGTCAGCATAATTGATTCACCGAAAAATAACGCACCTGTAATGGCTGCTGCTGCCGGAACAACATATCGATAAAAATTAGATTTTGTCGCACCTACTCGGTTCATAGAGAGGTTCCACACTACAAAAGCGACAATTGTACAAAGAATTACGTTGTAAAAAATCGCTCCGTAAATCGGAAATGTTAGATCTGACCATTGAACTTCGCTCCACCCTCTTAATGTAAACGGAAATAAAAAGACCGAACCAAATAATATATACCAAGTCGTAACACGCATGGCAGAGTATTTCTTCATTAACGGCATACACGCTAAATTAAAAAATGCCCCCAATAAACTAACCAATAGAGCAAGTAAGTTACCGAGCATGTATTGAGAAGATAAATCAAAGCTATTACTCCCACCTAAAATAATAAGAGCAACACCAATGAACGCAATGGCACCGCCAACTACAATTTTTTTTGTCAGTACCTCCTTTGTAAAAAGCGGCGCAAATAAAGCGACAAAAATAGGCCAAGGAGCTACATTTAATAATGAAGCGTTTGCCAATGTCGTATATTTAATCGAGTACATTACAAGTATTTCTAATACTGTTACCCCGACAAACCCAATCACAGCAAGCTTCAGTAAATCACGCTTTTCTACTTTTATTCCCCCCTCTAACTTATAAAGCAGGAGAAATAAAAGTGGGATAGCAAGACTAAACCGTAAAAACACAAAAACTTCTGCGGAGAAAACCTCCATTGCCCAACGAGAAATACCAAAATTGGCTCCCCAGATAATCGCAACAAGGATTAGTCCAGCATAATACACATAAGTTGATTTCACTCATTACAGCTCCATTCTATTTAACAAGTTTAAGATCATACGGGTTCTATTATCTATACAGACCTATTCAAACTTATCATATATGTAAATGAATCCTCATGAACATCCATGATATAATGAAAACCTCTACTATTTTGCTATTTTTAAAGACAGGAGAATTAAGGATGCTAAACATTGGATTATGTGATTACTCGTATCACACTAAGCAATTCTATTCTTTCCATCAGACTGGATTAAGCGATTATCTTTTTCGTTTGCAAACAGAAGGAAGCTGCGAGGTAATTGTGAATGATAAAAACATTGTTATTGAAAAAGGGGATCTTCTGCTAATTAAGCCAGGCGACCACTACGAGCTTCGGGTTGAAGAAGGACAAAACAGCGGAGATTATTACTTATTCTGCAAGGGAATTTGGATTGATGAATGGTGGAACCGCTCTGCAAAGCCAACTGTTTCGAGAATTGATCTTGATGAAAAGCTCTTAACCTTATGGCGTCATATTATTATTGAAGAACGCCGACCACCATCAGAGGAAAACAACGAACTTATTGGTTATTTATTACGTGCACTCTGTTTGTCTTTAGAACGTACAGTAAATGAAACCTCTTCGACCTTTAGTCGCCCATATGCTGTAACGATAATGATGCGTTTCATTGAAGAACATGCCTTAATAGCATTTAAAATAGAAGAAGTAGCCCAGCACGCAGGTCTTAGCGTATCGCGGGCCGTCCATCTCTTTAAAAGTAGTGTAGGAAAAACGATGATTGAATACGCCCAAGAAATTCGACTTTCTGCTGCCATTGACCAAATGAAGTATACAATCATGACACTCGATCAGATCGCTGAAAATTGCGGGTTTGGTGGTTATCCATATTTTCATAAAGTATTTAAAAAGAAGTATGGGGTATCTCCAGGGAACTTTAGACGAAAAGAGTAAATTTACGTTGAGTTAGATTACTCGTTGATGAAATTTATACACAACTCATTTATTTTCTTACATTTCAGAATGGAAAGAAACCATTTTCTACTATACTTTTCTCTATGTCTTCGAAAGAGGTATCCAGTTTTTTTCCTTAGTTATTTATTGAAGAAGAATTCTCATTCATAGGTTGCTGCATTGTTTTTCTTGTAATCGAATACATTAATACGATGCTAATAAGTAGCGCACACATCATTAGTATAAACGGAATTTTTGGATCGACTTTATATGTGACCCCTCCGATAATACCAGCAGGCGATATAAACAATAGAACGATCACCTGCAAAATCGAGAACATATTCGCTCGATTATCATCTTCGATTGCGTTTGCAACAGCTGTTTCTAAATAAGGGTTGGACAATAACAAGCCTGCTGCTAGAAGAATCGTACTAGCGATAACTACAATGATGTTGCCTTGTTGTGCTGTAATGAGTAACAAAAGAGCAATAATAGATAACCCAAAACCTATGATCATGTAATGCAGGTGAAGCTCTTGTCTAAAGCGAGGAATAACGACTAACAACAAGATAAGCATACAGACAGAAGAGATAGCTGGAAATATAGCAATCGTTGAATCTCGAAAAGACAGAACATCCACTAAGTAAATTGATAAATATGTATTCTGCATAACTAACTGAAACTGAAAAAGGATATAAACTGAAAAAATGATCAGCAACTGCTTATTCTTTGTAATTTCAATAACTGTTTTGACATACAACTTCAACGAATTGCTAATATTCATTGCACCTGACTCTTGACGTTTTCTAATACCGATTTCGCTCTCCTGTGTAGTAAAATGACGAATGATAAACATCAGAGTCATACTGATAAAAGCTATGAAATACATGGTTCGAACTGCAGGAACAAGTGACATCTGACTAACTAAAATCCCCGCTAATGGAGCAAAAAGTCCACCAATAACTGCAATAAATTGCAAAACCGTAAAAACGACAGAACGTTTATTAGGTTCAGTATCTTCCACAATTAAACAAGTCCAAGCAATATGGGGAATCTTCTGGAATCCGTTTATAATAGCCGCAACGAGGAAAAACCAAAAATTTTGGGAAACAGCCCACAAAAGAGTAGCAACCGACCAACTAAGTAAATCAAAGATAAGCAACGCATATTTTCGTCCAAGTCTATCCGTTAAAAAGCCGCTAATAAAAGAAGAAAAAATTTGTACGACTAGGCCAATACTCGTAATAAGTCCAATTTCTGTTTCATTCAATCCAAGCATTAACATATAAACAGAAGCGTATGTAACAAATAAGCTGTATGGAATAATAAACATTGGCTCAACTATCATACAAGCTCTTGCGTTGCCATTAATTTGTCTGAACACGATCGGTCCCTCACTTTAATAGATAAATATTTGTAACGAGTTAATATTTTAGATAAAGTTATTATTCGAACATTCTTGTGTAATTATATTATTCTCTATTGTCTAGAAAAATCAATCTATTTATTTTTTCTAGACAATTAAATTCAAATTGTTATAGCCAATTGTAGCTAACTGTCAATACTGACCTTTTCAATAATTTAATTTATCCTAGTCTATCTTTCTACTTGTTCAAGAAGAAAAGCTTCTACTTCTGCAAGCGTTGGTATTGAACTCTGTGCACCTGATCTAGTAACTGCAAGCGCTTCCTTACTTGAAAAACTTAGAAAATGCCGATTCTCATTTGCAGCAATAAATCCTCGATAAAAGTTAAACTATATCTAATCTAACTGCAAATAACACGCAACCATTGTCTGTTCATGGTTGCGTGTTATTCTTTTACCTCCCGACTTCCTTACACCCTAGTTAAAGTATAACTTCATCCTTTAAATGGATTGCTGTTGACCCGTAAAATGGATCCATTGCTACATTAACATTAGCGACCAAACTCTAAACGTCGAACCCTTCTTGTTAACTCCTCAACTTGTGTTTCTAAACGTGCAACACGTTGTGCTATACCTGTTGGTACGGGGGTTGGAGTTGGGGGTACAGGTGTTGGGGGAAAACGAGGAATCCTAAGCACTTGACCTACATAAACTATGTTTGGGTTTGTAATGGCATTAACAAGCATGAGCTCTTGAAGCGTCACACCATAACGATTGGCAATAGCCCATAGCGTCTCTCCGGGTTGAACCGTATGCATCACTTATTTCCTCCTCAAAAATTTAATGTGTGATTACTCAATTAGTCTATGTATATAGTTTTACAGATGTTCTTGTTTATAATTTCAATATTATAGGGGGAAGTAAGTATCCATTTGTTTAGAGTCTTTTGAACCTTCGTTGTGGTTTATATAATTCGACTACAGAAAAAGCAATTTATTTTTCAGTTGGCTCTTATTTAAAAGGACTTTTTTCTATGATACTGACTTTGAACGAAAAACACCAAAACAAAAAACGTGGCTGTCGATCAATCAGAAAAAACTCAGATGGACAGAACCACGTTTTTTTTAAAACGACTCAACAATCGCCAACTTTCTTTTTCCATAGTACTTTTGCTTTTTCTTTTGTAGGTAATGAAGTCCTAAACTTTCTCTTTAACACATCTAGATTTGAACTAAAATAGACTTTCTTATTAAATGGACATTTGCTTTTATTATTTGTAGCGTCAAAATATAAATTCATCCTAAAGAGAATATCCCCATCTTTCACAATAACAGCTCGATACGTTCCTATATACTTCCCATCACAATTATATCCTTTAATTTTTCCTACCCACATGTCCATTTAGATCACCCCCCATGAAACAGAAATCTATCGCATGTTATTCAGTATTTGAGACCTAATTTCCCCATAAAACTACTCTGTATTTTCCGCATTTAGACAACCGTTTCTATTTACTATAGTGTACCGGAAAAGCATCTTAAAGCGCAATCGTTTGCATTAAATGTTGAAATAGATTTTTAACACATTATTGCAATCTATATATAGCTCTTTGGCCAAGAACGGATATTGGGACAACATTGAATTTCACCCCTGGCTTGTCCATACACATGCATGTTGCAAGGTCCCCTAAAAAGTAGGAAAAAAGAAATAATTTTGATTAAATAAATTAGCATTAGTATTACCAGAACGTTTCAAGTTTTCCTAATAAAAATATCCTTTCCCTTGGAAGTACAGGTGATTCCCTGTCAAACCCAAAGTAAAGGATATCTGTTAATAAACTATATAGTATTTTACCTTTTAAAAAAACTACTTATATTCGGACTGATTGCCACTGGAGCCAAGTTAGTGGGTGAATTATTTCTTTAGCAACAGTTACATCGCAAAACTCTTTGAATTTCTCCCTTTTAGTCTAACGTGTTAAGAGGAAAAAATCATTTTCTTTTCTATCAGCCTACTCTACTCACCCAAACTCGCTCCCTTAATAAAGAAACGCTCAACCTGTTTCTCTACAACAGAGTCAGGAATTAAAGGCGGAGCATGATGTGGTTTTGTACGGGCATCAATAATGACGTTGTCACAACCCCAGTGCTTATATTCATACGTGCTATTCACCCCGTGGATATCATGAGAAGGATTGCTTCGCGTAAAGGTTGCCCATAGGAAGTTATTGACTGATTCGCTCATAAAATGACTATCATCACATACTATGATCATTGGACAAGTAGGCATCAAGCCTTGCTGCTCAATCGCCATACTTAATTCCTTCATTTCCTTTTGTGCATGTTCATTAGTTGAAAAGGCAGGAGCTTCTAACGCAACAACACCCGGCATTACTAATCGTGGGTATTTAAACATCTGTAAATTATTTATGTTGTCAGGAACTTCTGTACACAGCTCTCTTTTCTTATTACCACAAGCTGCGAAGACAACCTTACTTCCCGTATTTAATCCAGTACCCGAATAATCCAGCGTATCAATCGTTGTATTCGTTTGAAAATGAATATCTCGTTGTAAATCAATTCGTTCTAATAGATAAGTTAGAAATTCCACTTCTCTTCTAGTAGCTAAGGGCTGTGTCTCTTCTGCTGTCATAAACAAATATTTAGCAAGGCTCAGTTGTCCTGTCCCGAGAATTCGATTGGCTTGTGTGAGCAGTTCCGCTGGTTGCTTCACTGTTTGATAAGGCGTGTACCGTTCACTCCCTATGGCAAATAGCAATGGATGCACACCTGCTGCATCGACTGCGTGAACTTCTTTGACACCAGGAATATCATGTTTAATCGCATCACCTGTTAACTCATGAATGAGATCGCCAAATGCCGTATCTTCTTGAGGAGGACGTCCAACAACGGTAAACGGCCAAACTGCATTAGACTTTGCATATACTTTATGCACTCTCATTAACGGAAACGGATGAGTTAGACTGTAGTAACCCAAATGGTCACCAAATGGTCCCTCCGGCTTTGTTTCACCTGGATGAATCTCACCAGTAATCACGAAATCTGCATCATGGCTAATGCAATAGCCATCGACATAGCTATAACGAAAACGACGTCCAGATAATAGTCCGGCAAATGTCATTTCACTTAATCCTTCTGGAAGTGGCATTACAGCTGCTAATGTATGAGCAGGCGGCCCACCAATAAAAATACTCACTTTTAACGGAACACCTAGTCTATTAGCTTTCTCTTGATGAACACCAATCCCACGATGAATTTGGTAGTGCAAACCAATCTCTTTATTTAATTCATATTCATTTCCACTCAGTTGAACCCGGTACATTCCCAAATTGGCGTTCATAATTCCCGGCTTTTCCGGATCTTCACTATACACTTGAGGCAAAGTCACAAATGCCCCTCCATCGTCTGGCCAGTGATGAATGAGTGGTAGGTCAGAAATTTGTATCTCTTTAAACCCAATTGGATTGCTGCCCGATTTTTTTAGAGGCAATGCCTTCGTAGCAGCTAAGCCCGAACCGATGTGTTTAAACGGTTTTTTTAACGAACTCATTGGATCGTTACGTAAAGCGATGACGCTTTGTGTTGCTTCTAATGTTTTCCGAAAAATAAATTTGCTTCGCTCGATCGTACCAAATAAATTAGATACTGCCTGAAATTTTGAGCCTTTTACATTTTCGAACAATAAAGCAGGTCCACCAGCCTCAAATACTTTCAAATGGATAGCAGCCATCTCTAGATGTGGGTCAACTTCTTCATGTACACGAATCAACTGACCATTTTTTTCTAAATCGATGATACATTCCTCTAAATTACGATACATGATTTCCTAGCTCCTATTTCTATAACATATTACATTTATTATACCCGTTCTAGTGTACTATGTCTGCTTTGTCGATGCCAAGGTAGTTTGAGTTCAAAATATGACAATAGTAAGTTATACATACAAAATAGGGTGCCAAAATAGGCTTGAACCTATTTTGGCACCCCTAATACAATGGAATTTACACCTCAATAATCGCTTTAATAACCTTTGATTCCGGT
Organism: Halalkalibacter kiskunsagensis; assembly: GCF_037027555.1. Classification (NCBI taxonomy): domain Bacteria; kingdom Bacillati; phylum Bacillota; class Bacilli; order Caryophanales; family Bacillaceae; genus Halalkalibacter; species Halalkalibacter kiskunsagensis. Next base: position 105,031 of record NZ_JAXBLX010000004.1, read on the forward strand.
AAAAGAAAGCTCTCAAAAACATCAATTACCTCATCAAAACTGCTTCTATGCGTAATATAATTTGTGGCGCTCATGTTCCCTGATGAAAGTAGCTTCAACACGTACTTGAAATCTTCACGTGTTGCATTCCTACTTCCCATTAACGTTAATTCTTTTTTATGAAAATCTGGATCGGAAAATCGAATCTCATCTTTTACCAATCCTACATACACCAATTTTCCTCCATGAGCAACATATTGAAACGCTTGTGTCATTGAATGAACATTTCCTGTTGCATCATAAACAATCGTTGGTAAATCTCCATTGGTTATTTGCTCGAGGTTTTGAAGAGGGTTATCAAGTGCATGTACAGTCGCTTCAACCTTTGCCCACTCCTTACAAAATTGAAGTCTTTCCTCATTAACATCCATGGCAATTACTCTGGCTCCTTGTTCTCTAGCAAATGCCATGACACCAAGACCTATCGGACCAGCACCAATAACTAGAACATATTCTCCCTTTGCTACACAAGAACGTCTAACAGCATGAGCCCCAATTGCTAGCGGTTCAATAATTGCTGCTTCTTCAAGCGTAACATCTCCTGTTTTCATGAGATTTTTCGTTGGAACAGAGATGTATTGCTGCATTCCTCCATCTCGATGAACCCCCATTACCTGCATATCTGTACAACAGTTTGGCTTTCCCCTTCTACATGCAATGCAGTTCCCACATTCTATATATGGAATGACCGCTACTTGGTCCCCAGCTTTTAATCCTTCCTGATTAGGACCTACTTTTTCAATAAGACCGGATAACTCATGACCAAGAACCCGCGGATATGAAAAATAAGGCTGGTTTCCTTTATAAGCATGTAGGTCTGTACCACAAACCCCAATTCTTTTAATCTGAATCAGAGCATCACCTTCCTGTACCTTTGGAACGTCTTTCTCTTCATACACAAACTTATCAGGCTGTAAGCAAACAATACTCTTCAATTTCACCTCTCCTCTCTCGATTAAGCACTTTCAATTACAACTTATAAAATCTAGCAGCATTGCCACCAAATAAATCATCTTTCTCCCTTTCAGTCATTGAAACAGGTAATGCATGATTCAAAACCGCAACCACATCCTCATAACTTCCTTTAAGAAGACAAACAGGCCAATCACTCCCAAACATTACCCGTAATGTCCCAAACTCTTGTAAAACATGCTGTATATATGGGACAAAATCCCCTTCCTTCCACTCGTGACTTGCTTCCGTTATCATTCCAGAAAGCTTGCAATAAACATTTTCATATGTAGAGATTTGACTAATGAAGCCTTTCCACGTTTCCATTTCATTTGATCCAATGGCAGGTTTACCAATATGGTCCACAACTCCTCTTAAATGGGGAACTTTCTCTAATAATTCAATAAGAACAGGAAGTTGATGATGCACAACGAGTAAGTCTACTGGTACTTCTTTGTCAGAGAAATAAGTAAGCGCATCAACATATGGTTGTGTCAAAATGATAGAAGCGTCATCCATATCTTGAATCATTAACCTGAAACCAACAAACTTAGGATGATTGCTAAACATTTCGAAATGGGTTCGATAATTGGGATGTTCCAAATCTAACCATCCAACAACTCCTGCTATTGAATTAGTTTTCTCACTCAATTCCAAAATGAACTCTGTCTCCTCTAATGTAGGGGCAGCTTGAACAAGAATCGTTTGATCAATTTGATGTTTCTTTAAAAGTGGTGCTAGATCAACAGGTGAAAAATCTCTGTAAAGCGATGTTATTTCTGGTGTTATCCACCCATAATCTCCTCTGTCAAGTTTCCAATAATGTTGATGAGCATCAATCCTCATTTCATAGCCCCTCCTTAAACAGGTAATTATATTACTTCTATGTTATCATCAAGTAAATGTTATGAAAATTACTAATCTTGACTATTTTATACCTTTTAATGATACATCTGAAGTATATTGGCGAGGAAGGTGAACTAATGAAACCCGTTCGAAAACAATTTGATGTTAAACAATCGTTATTTCCGTTTTATTTAGCCTATCGAGATTCAAAAAGCCCTCAACATGAGCTTCCAGATCATGTTCACGAATGGTATGAAATTGTGATTATTCATAGAGGGAAAGGTACATTTTTTATAGATCAGACTTTCTACGATGTTAAAGAAGGTGATATTTTCATTATTCCAAGCAATACTATCCATCGGGCTATACCTGATGAAACCAACCTTATTACTTCAACAGCAATTTTTTTCAGTCCTGTATTGATCCAGCAGGCTTCTTTTGGCGACCCCTCTTCCTACTATGCTATTTTTAATGAGGCAAGAACTATAAAAAATTATAAATACTCCTTACGACCAGACCATCAAAATCAATTGAATGAATCTATCGATAAACTAGTTGCAGAATTCAAATCGGAAAATCAAAATAGAGAAAATGCCATAATCCTATGGCTGCATCTAATTTTACTGGATCTTTATCGTAACCGACTCCAAAAGTCTACTTACAACAAGTCACCTTTACTAGAACCTGAATGGATGACAGAAATTCTAGCTTTCATTAACAAAAATTTAAATGGTCGCCTAGATCTGAATTTCCTTGCCAAACGTATCTCTATATCACCAGCACATTTCAGTCGTACCTTTAAAATTCTATTAGGGATGAATGTATCCGACTACATAATAGAGAAACGTATAAATCTAGCTAAAGAAAAATTAAAGAATGAAAACGAAAAAATATCCACCATCTCTAAACAATGTGGATTTAATAGTATGCCTCATTTCTATCGAACGTTTAAAAAACAAACATCTATGACTCCTTCAGAATATCGAAGAAAAACTATATGAGAAATTATGACCGTGTCTATTCTAATTTTCATATAGTTTTCTATTCTCTTTAATCATTTCTTATTCCATTCAAAAGGTATACAATATACCGATAATAATATGAATCATTAGATCGAAATTTATTATTGGCCACACTTTACTGGGGGTTAGCGATCATCACAAACTTTATTGCATAACGAACTATGCTTTTACTCTTTTTTAGGTCGAGCTTTACGCTTTTTCATATCTTTAGATGCGAACATTTAAAATATTTGGGAGTTAAAACGATTACAATTAAGAGAAAATATTTTCTCCAAACCCACAGCACCACGTAAGCCTAATAAAAAAATATCCTCTAGTCACGTAAACGCAACTAGAGGAATTCTGTACAATTATTGCTGCCTTATTTCTGCTAATCTTGTATTTATTTTCTCAACCGCTTCCTTAGCCGACGCCTCTACATCTTTCCCGCCTATGCCAACTTCTTCAAATAATGTTTTAATGGCATCACTTACAACAGGATACGCTGGAGTAACCGGACGATTCTTTGAGTAGGTTTGTGCTTGTTGAATAAATATATTTCTAGGGTATTCATTCAGTTCTGGAAAATCATTTGCTACAGAAAATCGGGCTGGAATATCACCTGTTACTTCTACATATTTCTTCATTCCTTCATAACTTGTCATATAACGGATAAACTTCCACGCTTCGTCTGGGTATTTAGTCTTTGATGATATTCCGAGCGACCACCCTCCGTTTGGCACAACTTGATGGTTTGCTTTTGGCAAAGGAGCCACACCAAAATCTTCTTCTAGCTTCAATTGATGATTATCTTCCAATTCAGTTAAGTGCCATGAGCCAATCACCGTCATGGCCAGATGTCCTGTTTCAAATGGATCTGGAGGTAATTCAATGGACGCAACCCCCTCTTTATAATATAAATCTTGATAAAATTGCAGTGCCTCAATGGCTTCTTGTGAATCTAAATAGCCACTTGCAGTCGTTCCATCAGCACTTAAAACGCTCGCACCAAACTGCCAAAGAAGAGGCATCTTATAATAAGCAGGAGATTCTCCGTCGCCAAATCCGTGTGCGGGATCAATCCCATATACTTCTTTCTCTGGATTATTTACTTTGCGCGCAATTTCAAGTACTTCCTCCCACGTCATCGGGTTGTCCGGATCTTCTGAAGGAAAAGGGACACCTGCCTCTTTAAAGAGATGCTTATTGTAAAATAAAGCAATACTCGATTCTACTAAAGGAGCAAGATAAATTTCATTCTGAAAAATCATTCCATTCAATGTTGCTTCAGGGATATCCTCAAGATCCCCTTCCTCTCTCATGTATTTATCTATTGATAATAATGATCCAGCATTGGCATACAGAGCCAGGTTTGGACTATCAATCGCCAAAACATCTGGGGGGGTGCCAGCAGCCAATTCCGTGCGTAACCGTAATTCATAGTCACTATATTGGATCGGTTGCATATCAATCAATATATTAGGATGAGCTTCTTCAAAATTAGAAATTAATTTTTCATATGCTTGATTTTCCGCAGGGTTTCCATAGTTTCGCCAAAATGTCAGTTCTATTTGATCTGTACTATTTCTTCTATCGTCTTGATCTTCATAGTCACTAGAGAAAGAGCTAAAGAAAAACACCGCAACGGCCATACCAAAAATCATTGTCAAACCAACATATAGCCCCTTTTTTTTCATCTAGCTCCCTTCCTTTCGACGTTCGTTTAGTTTAAATTTTATTTAGATTCAGTATGTATTTGTCCAAAGAGGGTTTTTAATACAATACTATACTATCCAGAGATAGAAAACCACTCAAATTCGCCGTCCATTCTCTTTTTTACCCTTAAAAAAAATGCGCCTCTCAAAATCTGAGAAAACGCGTAATTTATACCATTAGCTAAATTATTGTCTTGATCATTCTTTTAGCTGTCTTTTGTTCCATGACTCTGTCTCATGTTCCATAATATAATTCGCCACTCTGACCAACTCGTCTTTCTTCTCTTCGATTTGTCTTTCGGTTCTTTTCTGTAGATATCCCACAAATTTTTGGACGCTTTCATAGCCTTTTTCTTCTTGCGTTGTTGCCTGACTTACATTTCCTTCTTCATAAAGTTGTTGTGCGCTCTCAAAATGTGCTTGAGCGTTATCTAAATGTGTCAAAGACGCCTGCTTGATTCCATGTGGAGTAATACCAGCTGTTTTAACCATTTCAATTAAATCCCGAAGACGATAACTTGCTGAAGTACTCTGTATGAAGTAGTTGGTAAAATGGGCCTCTGTATTTTCAGTTATTATCCCTACACTCATATCCCCCGCCATCTCTATCTTTCTTTCATACATTTCTTTATCATTAAAATAGAAAGTAAACGTATCCCCGGATTTCTTCACTTTTAATGCTTGAGCTTCTTGAAGATTTATGTCTTGTGGTAATTTGACTCCTTCCCAGCCAATCGCTTCCCCACGAACTTCTGCATACGTTTCTAACATATTGATATCTTTGTTAAAAAAAGCAGACACCATTGTTCTTTCTTCGTCCGTAATCGTAAGTCCGTATTTTGGAAAGCCCTCTGCTCCTTGATTGACCCATTCTATATCAGCAGAAACACTAAAGTCACCAGTCATAAGTTCTTCTCTATACATTTTGGCCCATTCATGGCTATGTCCAAGCAGACTCGTCACACTTGACTCATTAATAATTTTCCAATGACCCGAATGCTCCCCAGATATAGGAGAAGGTCCCCAGCCATCTGTATAAGCTGATTGGCTACCATCTGAAGTCCGAATAATCATTTCCTTTGATCTATTCCCATTCGGATCACGTATGGTTAGGTTGGTTATTCCAGGCTCAACACCGGTTATCAATACAGTTGTATCATCGATTTTGTTTATTTCGACCATTCCTGGCTCCCTTATTTCCCACTCAAATGGTTCGATTTCACTTAACCAATCTGGCTTCACGTTTGCAATAAGCTCCTTTGACTCTCCAATGTTTACATTCAAATACTCTTCACTAACCACAATTCGTTCTATTTCCCCTTCAGCCGGAGCCTCACGCCAAGTGGAATGTAAATGAAAGAAATCGAGTGAAACAACCTCAACACTACCACCTTCTGCATACAACTCAATGCCTCTATTTGTCGGTTTGGTATAAATCAAATTTGTAAAAACCATTTCCCCGTCATCGATAAAGAGTTCAACTGAGGATTCATCCACCAAACCGCGAATTTTAATCTGTTCTCTCTCTGTTGGAAAGTCTGCTTCAAACCGCTTTCCAAATTGAAACTTTTCCCCATTTCTATCAATTAACGTATCAAGACCAGCTTTCGTTCGATCTAGGAAAACAGTTTCTGAATTCAGGTCAACACCAACGACCGTTTCTTCCTCATCGGATTGTCGGAGGCGAATTCCAAATTCTTGAACGTCTTCCCACTCGATTACTGCTTCAAACTCGTAGGATACTCCAGAAAAGTCTTCTATTTTCTTTTCCCCCTCTAAAGTAAAGGAGTCTATCGAATGTTCGGTTGCACGAATATCCTTTAATTCCCTAATCGGCTCTTGGAATAAGCGCATACTACCGTCCTCAATCGTTCTTAAGGTTACTTCGCGAGGAATCGACATCGAGCCCATCCAAGGATAGGTCGGTGACTGATAAGGATAACGCCAATTAGCCATCCACGCCAACCAAATACGACGATCGTCTCCCTCTGCAAGTTCGTTAAATGACTGAGCTGCATAAAAATCTTGACCAAAATCTGTAATTAGTACCTCTTCAGGTTGGTTATCATTCGTAAATTTATATCCATCAAATTCTCCAATAAAATATTGATTTGTCGACCCGTCCGTGACATGATTGTCTCCAATACTTACTGTAAGCACCCATTTTTGATTTTCTTCATTCCCATCGACCGGTAAACGAAATAAATCTGGAGTTTCCCATACAGCAACATGAGTGCCGTGCTCATTGCCTTGTTCATCTACACCAAATTCACTTTGGTATTGCCAATCAATTAAGTTCGGAGAGTTATAAAATGTAACACTTTTATCAGTTGTGACAGCCATCACCCATTTTTCCGTTTCATCATGCCAAAACACTTTCGGATCACGAAAATCTTTTATTCCCGGATTTTCAATGACTGGATTTCCTTCATACCGCTCCCAAGTTCGTCCATTGTTTTTGCTGTAAGCGATCCCTTGAGACTCGCCTCCCTCTGTACTCGTATAAATGGCTACCATACCTGCTTCTCCATCAAAAAAACCAGTCGTATCGTTCCAATCGATGACTGAAGTTCCTGATAACGCCTGGCCAAGTTCATCATGTTCTAACGCAATGGGGAGGTGCTCCCAATGAAGCATATCCTTACTGACAGCATGCGCCCAAGTCCCCATTTTTTGGTGGAACAAGTGATATTCTCCTTCGAAATAAATGAGTCCATTTGGATCAGCCAGTCGCCCTTGCGTGGTTGAAAAGTGGTATTGCGGCCGGTATTTTTCGGTGTAATATTCATCAGTAGCAGCAGCTAACGAGGCAACATCTAACCTCGTTTCACTAACATACCCTACAATAATAATCAGTGTCGTCACAAAAATTAGTATGTATCTTTTCTTCATATAAACGATAACCTCCTCTTTTTTATGCAGTAATCCGTAGTTCAATGCACTATTCAACAAATTCATTCTACGCGCCTTTTATGAGGAAACCGCTCATTAAAGGTTTAAAACCTTGCAGCGGCTCCACTCCTTGATTCGAGGTTTTTCAAAAAGGAAAAGTCACCCTTTTTGAAAAACCTCTTCATTTGTTGGGATTGCTGATATAGCTCCTACTCTCGTGCAAACTATAGCTCCTACCTTATTACTGAAAGTCGTGATCTCTTTGATTTGTTCAAAGTCCTCTATTATTTTCTTTGGTTCTTCTTCTTTTGCTAGTTGATAGAGCATAGCACCGACAAAGGCATCGCCTGCTCCTGTTGAGTCGATTGAATGGACTTTTATACTAGGAATGGTTTCTTGCTTCTCTTCATTTGAGATTAGTGTTCCGCTTTTCCCTAATGTCACAGCAACTAAGCCTGCTCCTAGTTGATGGAGAACTTGAACACCTTTTGTTAATTCATCAGCACCAGAAATGATGCTTAGTTCTTCATCACTCACTTTGACAAAATCAGCTAGGGCGATTCCTTGCTTGACTAAATCGACAAACATACCTTCTCTTCCTTGCCAAAGGTCTGAGCGATAATTCGGATCAAAGGAGATAAACTGTCCTTCTTTTTTAGCCGATTGGATCGCGTTCAAATAAGTCGAACGAAATGGGTCTTCTAATAGAGCTGTCGCTGAGCCAAAATGCAAAATGCTCGCTTCTTTTAGTTTGTCTTGATCGAGCTCATCTTCAGCTAAAAAAGCATCAGCCCCTCGGTTAAAAACAAAATCTCTTTCTCCTTTTTCCTTCAACGATACAAATGCTAAGGTTGTCGGATGTGTCTCATCGAACACGAGCATTGATGTATCCACTTTTACGTCATCTAGTGTCTTTTTCAAAAAATGGCCAAACGGATCCTTTCCAACTTTCCCACTAAACTTCGCCGTACCACCCAGTTTTACAATCGTTGCACATACATTAGCTGGGGCGCCTCCTGCCTGTTTCTCAAAATGTTGACCGCCAACTAAGTCGATTCCGACATCTGTACAGAAAAAATCAATTAACAACTCTCCGATACAAATAATTGATGAGTTTGTATTCATTTCCTTCTCCCTCTTGTTCTAAATTGTGAGTAACTTGATAGAAAAAGGAGGAAACGTGTAGAGGATGTCTCACCTCATTTACCTGTTTCCTCCCAATCTCCTTTTACGCCATATACAAAATCCTACCTATTTCCCAAGAGATGATACGTAGCCTCTTGCTTTGATCGATCCGTTTGACGTATGGATCGAGATCGCTTCACATGCTTTATCTGGATAAACTAAACTGGTTAACGAATATTCCCCATCATTGACAAGTAGTTCTATAGACGCGGAGTCCACAACCAAACGTAGTTTAACATCGTTTGTACTGTCCAGTTTCACCTCTTGGTCGAGTAAGAACATATCCGAAAAATCAATTTGTCCAGAATGTTTACGATCTAGTACTAATGCGTTCTTTGCTTGATCAAACGTAAGTGTCGTATATTGATTCTCCGTATGATGTACAGTGATCCCAAATTGGTCTGCATTCACACGTTCAAGATGTAAAGTCAGATCGACAGACGATTCATCAAGCTCTAATGTTTTTGTTCCTTCTACGACACACTCGTTAATATCAACATTTTTAGAGAAATAGGAATCGAGTTCTTCTACTAGCTTTTGAATAACTTTATAGTTTTCTCCAACTTTCCGAACAGAAAGCTCACGCGGCAGCGTCATTTGACTGCGCCAGCCTTCTGTTGGGATTTGATTGGCGTATCTCCAGTTACTCATCCATCCGAGGTAGATGCGTCTTCCATCTTCATCTGGAATATCCGAAAAGCTCACACCTGCATAATTGTCTTTTCCAAAGTCGAGCAATTTGATCGAATCATGATCTGCAGTAAAGGTGGAGCCATCAAAGGAGCCAGTAAAATATTGTGTAAATGACCCTTGATCAAACTTAGGATTATCTCCAATACTTACAATTAACACCCATTTTTCTTCATCGCTGTCTTCTACCTTTAATTTAAATAAATCCGGGCATTCCCACACGCCATCGTGAGAACCAAATCCCTCACCAAATTCACTTTCAAATGTCCAATCGATTAAGTTTGGTGAAGAATAAAACGTGATCGTTTGACCTGTTGCTAATGACATCAACCATTTTTCAGTTTCCTTATGCCAGAACACTTTCGGATCTCTGAAGTCGACTTTTGTTTCATGACCAAGGACAGGGTTGCCTTCATACTTCGTCCACGTTCTTCCTTTGTCATGACTGAAAGCTAAGCTTTGTGTTTGAACTGAAGGTTTTCCTTCCGTTCCTTCTAAGTGATGCGTGAAAATAGCGACTAGTCCTGGCTCGTCTGGGAAAAAACCAGACGTATTGTTCCAATCGACAACCGCACTGCCAGAGAAAATCGTTCCATGTTCATCTGGATATAGGGCAATATCGAGTTCTTCCCATGAAATCATATCTTTACTGACTGCGTGGCCCCAATGCATGGGCCCCCACGTTGTACCATTTGGGTGGTATTGATAGAATAAGTGATACTCACCTTCGAAATAGACCATTCCATTTGGATCATTCATCCAGTTTTCCTTAGGTGCAAAGTGTAATTTGGGTCTATATTTTGCTAATGAATTAATTGTCATAGTAACCTCCATTTCTACTCTGTCGCGCGATCATACCCTACTTGTTTGATTTCTAACCATTCTTGGAAACCAAGACGATCTAATTCTACTAAATAGTCTTCCCACTCTTCTTCTACTTTTCCATTTGTAATCCATTCAGCACGTTTTCTATTTACATAAGGCATTAAATCTGCCTCAATCGTAGAAAGGCGATTCAGTTCATCAATGCCGTGAAAGACTCTCGGATAAATATTGTCCGCTTGCATGTGTGGAACCATAACTTCTTTCATTAACCCTAATCTCCAAGCTGCATCATCTGGTTTCGTTGTCACCGTACCATAATAGCTATCTAGTATTGCTAAAGGTCCTCCAATAGACGTTCTCTCTCTCAATTCAACAGGCGCTGTCCCTTCTAAATCAAGGTGTCTTAACATTTGAGCGCTTTCATCGAATTCAAAAATGTTTTGCTGCTCATCATCGCCATACGTACCCCAGTTGTTTTGTACAGATTGTGCCGGATCATACAGCTGGTCAATCCATTTTGCTGTTAATTCAAGGTTTTGGTTGGCACTTGTAATGACCATTCGTGAACGGTCAAAGCCCATTCCATTTGTTCTTGTTACATTAATATGACCATCTGGACCAGCTAATGGATTCATTAAATCATAATCGTCACCCATACCTGTGATATTTCCTTTATCCCAAGTGAAGTACAAACCATAACGTCCTTCTTGTCCTTTGGCAACATAGACAGGCCAGTCTTGTTCAAAGCCTTCAATATCCATTAAATCTTCTTCATATAACTCGTTCATGAATTTGATGGCTTCTTTATAGCCTTCATCAGCTGCTGTTAATTTCACTTCTCCATCATTCGTTACAACCGTACGATCCCAGTTATCACCTAGACCGAAAGAGCCAAATAAGAACCCTAAATCTTGTCCGCCATCATTGATGATAAACGACATTGGAATCGTTTGTCCGTCGCCTGCTGGATCATTGTCTCTAAACGCAATGAGGACATCTTTTAATTCATCTGTTGTCGTTGGCATGTCTAAGCCTAATTGATCCAACCATTCAACATTAATCCAAGGAAAATTATCTACAGAGTGAATGCTTTCTCTGCCTTCACCTAATTCTTCAATCCATGGAAAGGCATAAATGTTTCCATCTGGAGCCGTCATCATTGCTTCATACTCCGGTGCCTTCTCAAGTACGGTTTGTAAATTAGGCATATGTTGATCAATTAAATCGTTAAGTGGAATAATTGCTTCATCTTTTGCTAAGTTTAATAACTCATAGTCACTATAGCCTGCATTCAAAATCGCATCCGGCATTTCACCGCTGGACATTGCTAAATTTCTTCTTTCACCAAATTGTGCCCCAGTAAAGTTTCTCCACTCGATTTCAACCCCTGTTTGTTCTTCTAACCGTTGAAAGATCAACTTGTCATTAGGGTCCTCAGGTGCTAATGGTGAACTTTCTGTCAAAAATTTTAATGATACCTTTTCTTCTAATGGAAACGTAATATCAGACAACTCATAATCCTCAGACCATGTTTGGCTCGAATTTCCTCCACAAGCTACAAGAAGTGACGTTCCAATTAACACTGCTGACATCGTTTTCACAAATTTCTTCATGACAAACCCCCACTTTTCTTTTTTTTATTTTAATGACCCGACCATAACACCTTTTTCAAAGTATTTTTGGAAGAATGGGTACATAATTAATAACGGTAAACTTGCTACAACAATCGATGAGTACTTGATCATTTCGGCAATTCTTTGCATTTCAGCCCTTGCGAGTTGGTCGGCAATCATTCCCGGTTGTACTTCGTTTTGGATGAGAATGTCTCGCATAATCAATTGCAACGGGTACAGTGACTTGTCTTCAAGGTAAATCATCGCATTAAAATAAGAATTCCATTGTCCGATAAAAGCATAGAGAGCGAGCACAAAAATAATCGGCTTAGACAATGGTAAAATAATTTTTAAGAAGATTTTAAAATCAGATGCACCATCGATTCTTGCTGCCTCTTTCAACTCATTCGGAAGCGCTTTAAAATACGTTCTTGCCAAAATAATATTCCAAACCGTGACTGCTCCTGGCAAAATGACCGCCCAAGGTGTATTAATCATTCCTAACTCTCTGACAAGTAAATACGTTGGGATCATCCCTCCATTGAAAAACATCGTAAAGAGGAAGAAAATCATTAATGCCTTTTTCCCAACGAGCTTATCAACCGATAACGAATATCCTGCTAGAATCGAAAATCCAACCGAAATGAGCGTAAACCCGCCAGCATATAGAATTGAATTTAAAAACCCTCTCATAATCGAGCCATCAGTGAAGATACGTACATATCCATCAATCGTCCAATGATCAGGATTAAATGAAATGCCTCTCGTTACTAGAATATGAGGCTGTAAAAAAGATCCTAGCAGTACATATAGGAGAGGAATCATAACAATTAAGACAACTAAACTCAGTAAGACTTTATTCAATAGAAGGATTAGTCGGTCTGTTTTCGAGTTATTGATCAATCTATTTTTGTTCGAATTACTTTGAAGCAACAGTCTATTTTTTTTCTTTTTGCTGATTTTTTCTTTTTTAAAATCACTCATCCTACTAACTCCTTTCTAGTAAAGTGTTTCGCCATTGAATTTTTTCACTACATAGTTGACACTTACTAATAACATCAAACTAACAACAGAATTAAATAATCCAACAGCTGCACCAAATGACCAATCTCCTGCTTGCAACCCTCTTTTATACACATAGGTATCGATGATTTCTGAAGCAGGTAAATTCATATCTGTTTGCAGCAAATAGGCTTTCTCAAAACCAACACCCATGATTCCTCCAACTGCTAGAATGAATAGCACCGCCATAACAGGTTTCAGCACTTGAACGTCAATATGCCAGATTCTTTGTAATAGTGATGCCCCGTCAATCGTTGCAGCATCATGCAATTGCGGATCACTATTTGATAGGGCGGCTACATAGATAATCGACGCAAAGCCAGCACCTTGCCAGATTCCAGACGCTATGAAAATTGTTCTAAAATAGTCTGGATCAGACATAAACGATATCGGACGGTCTAAGAAAACAGATAATAGTGCATTTATCGGCCCTGCTGGTGATAAAAAGATAAAGATCATCCCGCCGATGACAACGGCTGATATGAAATGCGGTGCATAAATCATCAATTGAACATTCTTTTTTATGCTTGCTCTTCTCACCTGGTTTAACATGAGCGCCAATATAATTGGAACAGGAAATCCGATAAGAAGTTCAAACGCACTTAGCTTAATCGTATTTGCGAAAATCTGATGGAAATTGGGCGAGTTCAAGAAATTTGTAAAGTGAGTCAACCCAACCCATTCACTTGCCATGATCCCCCTTGTTGGACTAAAGTCCTTAAAGGCAATCGTTACTCCATACATTGGAATGTAATTAAATAAAAACACTAAAATGACGGCAGGAGCTAAAAATACATACAAGATAAAATTTTTCTTCATAAAGTCTAATGGGCTTTCTTTCTTTTTCTTTATTTTAGGCAACTGATTTGAAACATCAGCTGTCTTGGCTGTAGCGCCCCCGTTTTGAGCCATGTCTTTCCCCCCTTAAGTAATTAACTTCTAACTTTTTTAGCAGCCTTGGAATCTATCCAACATACGAAATGCGGCTTGAAAGCTTGTCACCTTAAGTAAGAATTAAGGTAGCGCTTTCTTGAATTCAATATAACAAAATCGCGAGAACAACTATTTCAATATCTTTGGTTTCGGACATTTAATATTTTCGGTAGTTGAAATCGATTACATTAAAACCCTTAGCTTCCCCCCGATTCTACTCTCCCCCCAGGCGACCAATCCTTTACTCATTCTTATCTTAAAACCAAAAAAACCCCCTAGCTTGTTAACTAGAGGATGTCATCTTTATTCAACCGCTTGACTGAAGTCTTTTCTTGGTAAAGAAAACGATGCTACTTTCATCATTACGAAACTGATTAAGCTCATACCGAAAACAAGAATTAATACGGGAAAGTTCATATACAAAAATAAGACAATAGCCAGTCCACCGATCATCATGATCGTTTGAAACGGCTTCGCAACAGCCAGAATTAAAGCGTGTTTCGGATATTGTAAAAACGTCAAATTAAAATGAACGAATAAAGGGAAAATATAAAGTAATGTCAGTAAATAGACAATGCCGATCACAACCGTTATGCTCGCTAAAGCTAATTGGAGTATGTTGTTGTCTAATAGCTGGAGTACTTTTATATCAACGTATAAAATAACGCCAACACTCAAAACAAGATAACCAATAACATTTGACATAAAGAACTCAGATTTAAATTTGCTCCAGAATAGTTTCAAAACGGAGGTATCTTCATCCTCCATAATGATTTGCCTTAAAACTGCAAACAATGCTGCCGTAGCTGGAAAGAAACCTAATACAAAAACACCTAATAAAGAAAAGAAAAACCATAGAAGGTTTAACAAAACTAAATTAAATGCAAACGTGCCTAGTCGCATATACCATGGTGATCGTTCAAACATCTTTGTGCACCTCCATCGTGATGACATCAAATGGTCAAGCTCTTCCTTTACTTTAACAAAAGGAACAGATATAAGAGTTTAATATTTTTGGGTGCAGATGTTTAAAATCTTCAGGTTTTGAAATCGTTATCAATTAATAAAAGGGGTCAGACCCCTTTTAAGGCTTGGTTGATTTTTTCAACCGCTTCGTCGGCAGCTTCCTTTACATCTTTTTCGTTAATGACAACATCCTCAAATAGTTCCTTTATCACGTTACTAATAACAGGATACGCTGGGGTGACCGGTCTGTTTTTTGAGTAATTTCTTCCTTGTTCAATAAAGATATTTTTAGGGTACTCATTAAGTTCGGGAAGTTCATTGACTACTGAGTACCTTGCCGGAATATCGTCTGTGATCTCATAATGCTTTTTGACACCCTCAAAACTTGTCACAAATTTAATGAATTCCCATGCCTCATCAGGGTAGTTAGACTTTGAAGAGATGCCAAGAGCCCATCCCCCGTTAGGAGCCACTTGATCGCTCGCCTTTGGCAATGGCGCAATCCCGTAATCTTCCCCTAATTCAAAGTCAGGGACACTTTGCAATTCTTTAACGTGCCATGAACCCAAAACCGTCATAGCAAGCTGGTTAGATTCAAAAAGACCCGGAGGCAACTCAACCGTCGCTACACGATGCTTGAGATACAAATCTTGATAAAATTGCAGTGCTGCAAGCGCCTCTTCAGAATTTAAATATCCCTCTGCTGTTGAGCCATCTGGACTTAAAACATCTGCTCCGAACTGCCATAGAAACGGCATTTTAAAGTAGGCGGGACCTTCCCCTTCACCAAATCCCTGGGCCGGGTCAATCGCATACACTCCCTTTTCTGGATTGTTTATTTTTTTAGCAATTTCTAATACTTCATCCCATGTCATCGGGTTGTCGGGGTCTTCTGATGGGTACGGGATACCTGCCTCTTTGAATAGGTGTTTATTATAAAATAAGGCAATACTCGATTCGCCAACAGGAGCAAGATAAATTTCATCCTGATAGGTTACTCCATTTAATGTATGCTCAAATATATCATCCAAATGGCCTTCTTTTTTCATGTATTTATCTATTGATAATAGCTCGCCTGCATTTGCATAAACTGCCAAAGTAGGACTATCGATGCTCATTATATCGGGAGGATTTCCAGCAGCCATTTCAGTACGTAGTCTTAATTCATATTCATGAGCCCAATGAATCGATTTCATATTAATCACAATATGGGGGTGTGTTGCTTCAAAAGCATCAACTAATTGTTCATATGCTTGATTGTAAGCTGGGTTCCCTAAATTCCGTAAAAACGTCAACTCTACTTGTTCTGCATCAGCATGATCAATATCTGCCTCTTTTGGGCCGTTAAAAAATAGGATATAAAAAGATAGTGCTGCGATACCAAAGAAAATAATGGCCATTTGAACCGTTATCTTTTTTTTCATCGACATTTCCTCCTTTCCATATTTAATCACTTCCACTTAAGTGTCGATTGATTTACGAAATTCAACAGGAGTTTGCCCAAAATGCTTTTTAAATACCGTACTAAAATAGCCTGAGCTAGAAAAACCAACTAAGTTTGCGACATCAATGATTTTAAGATGTTTATCTTGAAGAAACTGTTTTGCTTTTTCCATTCTTATCGAAACAAGGTAATCACTAAAATTCTGCCCTACTTTATTTTTAAACGTTTCAGATAAATAAGCACTATTAATATGAAATAATTTAGATAATGAGGTAAGCGAAATTTCATTGGCATAATGCTCGTCCAAATAATGCTTGATACTATCAATTAATTTATGATTCGAAAAGCGAGCTGCCCGTACTTTTTCAACAATTAACTGGGCTAATTGCATGAGATATTCCATCACTTTATGTTGAGAAGTCAACTCCCAAATACGCTGTTGGCAATTCCAAATCGTACTTTGTATGTCTTTCGTTTCGATATCGTATTTTTTGGCTAATGAACCTAACAGAAATAATACTCGATTGGCCGCCATTGAAAAAGACATCACAGATTGATTTTCTCCTCTTCCAAGCACCTTTTTAAGGTTTTCTTTAAACACCTCGAAATCGACATTTTCAATGGCATTTGTTAACCTTCTTTCAAAATCAGGCGAAAAGTCAAATACTTCTTCTCTCGTTCCTGTTTCATCAATCACCTGTGACTCAGAACCTAGTTGACTTTGACTCCAAGCAAGCAAGCTTGAAATATAGCCATTTCTAAATTCTTTAAGACCACGGACGACATTTCCAATCCCTATGACCGTTTCTAAATGTAAATATTTTTTCACGTTTTCTTGAACATTCTTAACTAAATCGGACGTGCGGTTGGGCGTTTTGGAATCAGTAAGTTGTAAAAATTGAACCATATTTGTATAGTTAGGATCGTAAAAGGAGTACGCCCCTGCATGTTCTTTGGCTATTTCTTTACACAACAGTTGAAACGGAAGACCGAATTCCTTTAGTCGCTTCGATTTGTCATCGTTTTCTCTAATTTCTACTGTTACAAACTGTACCGTCACAAACTCATGTGCCAGTTCTTCTAACTGCAGCTGATGTAATCTCTCTTTCACCATCGCAAGTTGCAACCATTCTTCTTTGACTAAATGAAGAAAGTATTGATCTTGCACTTCTTGGAGATGGGAGTGAACAAGCTGGCGCATCCGATCTGATTCCAATTGATTTTGCTTCTCCTCCTCAATTTCTTTCCGAATTCTTCGTAACGCTTCTTCTAATTCGTCAGGCGCAACGGGTTTTAATAAATAGTCTCGAACTCCTTCTTTCATCGAACCTCGCACAAAATCAAAGTCAGAGTACCCCGATAATACGATCACCTTTACATTTGGAAATTGTTCATGACAATGTTTAGCGAGTTCAACGCCATCCATAATCGGCATTCTCATATCTGTAATGATTAAATCGACAACCCCGTTTTCTAGCAATTCAAGCGCTTCTTTCCCGTTAGAAGCCTCCGCCACAATTTCAAAACCCTCTTCTTCCCAATCCACTTTCATTCGTAAGCCTTTACGAACTTGAATCTCATCATCGGTGATTATGACCTTCATCATGTACATCCCCCCTATTAATATGGATACATAATGTAATTTTCGTGCCTACATTTTTCTCAGACTCAATTTGATAGGAAAAGTCTTGTCCATAGTAAAGCTTTAATCGTCCAAGTACATTTTTTAGGCCAATGCTGCTTCCTTTACTTTCTAATACAGTCATCGTTTCTTCATTCTTCTCTTCGCTTACTAAATCCGAAATAACGTCTTCAGACATGCCTATTCCTTTGTCTTCAATTACAATCAGCACTTGATCTTGAACTTTTTCCGTTTTGATATAAATGTTAGCAAATTGCTTCTCTTTAAAACTGTATTTCACCGCATTTTCCACAAGCGGCTGTAAAATAAATTTTATAATAGGTAGCCGTTTCGTTTCAGGATCTTCTGCTATTTGCACCGTAATCGCCTCTTCATACCTTAGCTTTAGAATGTCTGTATAACTTTTAATATAGTTTACTTCTTCACCTAAATTCACGACGTTGCTTTTTGTATTCAACGAATACCTCATCATTCTCCCTAAATAAACACTTACATTCATAACCTCTTTGTTTTTTCCTTGAGCGGCTAATCCCCCGATAATTTCAAGTGTATTGTTCAAAAAGTGTGGATTAATCTGTAATAATAACGCTTTGTATTCAGCATCTTTGCGCCGAATATTTGCTTCGTACTGTGTTTCAATTAAGTTCTTTAATTGCCCAATGGTACGATCGAACACTTTGATTAGATAACCAACTTCATTGTTATGAGATTTAATGGTTGGCATAAACCGTTTCGCACCAGCAAAATCACCACGTTCAATAAATCCCATCGCTTTTGCCATTTTTCCTAAGGGACTTGTAATATTGGAAGAAAGCATGAAAGAAATGACAATCGTTAGTAAAAAGACGACGGCACTCGTTAAGAGCAAGTTTCGTTGCAAATGGTTCACATTTGAGAACAAATCAGACTCCGTGACTTCACTGATCAAAATCCAATCTCCCACGGATAACTTTTGAAAAAACATGAAATATGTCTCTCCGTTATAATTCAATTCTATTAACCCTTTTGGATGATTCTCCTTTGTTATTTCGAGCAAACTTTGTTCTAACACTTGTTCAGGAGTATCGATCGGTCCTTGAAGAACGTTTGCTCCTTGCTGATCGATCAAATATGCACGGCCCTCTTGGCCAATTGTAATTTTATTAAGCGCTGTTTCTAGCAGAGGTGAAGGGAAATTAACCTTTATAATTCCACTTGAAACGAGCGTATTGGTATCAAAAAGAGGCAAAATATAGCTATTTATACTTCTCTCTCGCATTTCATGAGACTGCTGATAAGAATCTTTATGTGCCTTCACAAACCGTTGTTCATTGTCCGAAAAGTCTTTGAACCAATCCACCTCACCTAGTGAGGGATGATTTCCCCAAGTCCCGGTACCATCATCTAGAAACACGGAAATGGACATTGCATTTGAATTGTTAATCATGATAGACGATAGCAGCATCCTAAGTTCATTCTTCATTAACAGGGTCTCTTCGGTCGCAGCATTCTCTTTTTCTAACCTTACCCACTCTTGAGTCGTTTGGTTAACAAGTACCTGCTTGCCTAGATCCTGTGCCTGTGTCGTGATCGAATCAACATAAAGCGAATACTGATCCATCATTTCTACCGTTAATTCTTGTGTCTGTTCTTTTATAACAGATGTAAACCAACTAGGAATAAGAATTGATAAAATAATAAATGGAACCGTAAGCAAAAGTGTAAAAATGAGGAATAAACGATTTCGTAATGAGAAAAACACACTCCCCCTCCTTTCCTAAAGAGACACAATAGAAAGCCCTTACATCATTTTGACGTTTTAAGAAATTATATCATTTAAAAACAATCAACTTTGATAATCTTCTTTTCAGTTAATAAACATGTATTGAACTTAGCATATCTTTTATTCCATTGCCACTGAGAATTCAAAATAGAACCCATTAGAAAGTGCACGTAACTTCCTAGTAGAAATTAAAGAGCGCAAGCCTCTATCAGTGAGGAGAAAGTTCATCAACAAAAAAACGCTTCTCTCATTATTTAAGAGATGCGTTTTTCACAAGCAGATATAAAATTTGTTTCAATCATATCCTGAATTCCATCCCGTATTATCTATATAATAGAGTGAAGTTAAAATTGCAGCTAAAATACTAAACAAAAGCCTTATTATTTCTTATTTTATTTCGACCATAAATCTTTCTAGAAATCATTGGAGCTAGCTGGAATAAGATAATTCCAATTATCGCAGATACTAATATAAAAATACTACTAAATGCCTGTAGTGTTCCAACAGCTAATGCCGCAATAATAATTGAAAATTCCCCACGTTGAGTTAAAGAAAGCCCTGCTCTTAGTGATACCTTTTTGGATAGTCCATACCAACTTCCACCCCAAAATCCCACCATAATCTTAGCCGCAATTGACCAAACAATAAGAATCAACAAAAGCGAAAGCATTGGGATTCCTTCATTCAAAGTGATCGTTGTACCAAAATACAAGAAGAATAAAGGCATTAATAAATCTCTTGAACGCACAACCAATTCCTCTAATTCATGTGTTCTACGTACTTCCGCAAGCATAATCCCTGCTAAGAAAGCCCCTAATACTTCCGATAAATCTAAATAAAGAGCCAATCCTCCATAAGTTAATGCAAGTCCAATCACAAAGAGAAGAAAAATATCATGATTCATATAGCGATCGAAAAACGGCCCCAACTTACTAAATAAAAGTCTACCTAAAAGCACCGATCCAGCTACTAGGACTACGACCTTTACGATCAGCAAGGACATAGAAGAAAAAGTAATTGCTGTTCCTGCTGTTAGTCCGACAAGCACGGCTACTAAAATTGGAGCCACTAAATCTTCAAAGATTAATAGACCTAACATGAACTCAGATTCAGGATTGGCCATCCTTTTCGTGCTTTCAAGCATTTTTGCCGTTATTGATGAACTCGTTGCATATACAACTCCACCAATAATAAGCGAAGTTATTACATCTAACCCCACTAATAAACAAATACCTGTTGTAACACCGAAGCTTAATACTACATCTAACATCCCCGCTCTCAATACCTTTTTAGCAACGGTTAATAATTGTTTAATTGGAAACTCCATCCCAAGCATAAAAAACAAAAGAACAATTCCGATCTCTCCTGCAAAGTGAAGCAGATGAGTATCAGTTATGATATCTCCAATGACAATACCAGTTACTATAAATATAACTACATTAGGTATCTTCATTTTCAATCCTGCAAACCCCGCAAAAAATAATAGCAGAAGAATCAGACCTGCACTAAATAATTCAGGAAAGTCCATCTTATCTGCCCTTCCCTTCACAGAGCATTTCGATTTCATTTATTGAATCTTTCTTTCCAACTACCATAATCGTATCTTTAATTTCAATTAACAAATTTTGTTTAAGATCAACCAAAAACTCATCATTACGAAATATTCCAATTAATGATGCATCAGAGGGCATTTTTGCTTTGAGCACAGAAACGTTCAGTCCAGCAACTTTAGATTGTTTTGTTATATCAATCCACTCAACGACAATTTGTTTTCGTGCTATTTTAATCTTTTCCAATTTCTCACTATCAATTGGACTAAATGAAGCCCCAAGTAGTTGAGCAGCTAATTGTTTTGTATCCTCTGAAGACAAATTAAATGAGAAAATCGCCTCATCATCGTCTACATCCTCGAAGAAATAAAGTTCGCGTTTCCCGGTATGATGAATAATGATTGCCATCATTTGATTTTCTGCATTAACAAACGATATTTTCTTTCCTACTCCAGGTAAATCAGTAATGTTCATTTTCATTTAAATCCCTCATTTTCATTTTATAATAATGGTAGCATAAGATTATAAAATTTCGATAATTGCTACTTTTTAGCCTACTATTTCTTATAACACTCTTAAACTATTATAAATAAATCCCACTTCCTAAAATTGAAAGTGGGATTAATAACTAAGATTTTGATCAAATATCAGGTAAATGATAAAAGCTCGTTATTTGCATACATAGACTAAGCTTTATAAAGCTTAGTCTATTCTTTTACTCACAAATCTAATTGGAGACAGGAACCGCATTCATATATTCCTCAAGTGTTACTCCTAGAGAAACTATTTCCTTTGCTATTTCCTTTCCTACATAGCGTAGGTGCCACGGCTCATATTGATATCCGGTGATTGACTCTTTCCCTTCTAAGTATCGAATAATGAAGCCATAATCCGCTGCGTTTTCCTCTAGCCACTTTGCTTCTTCTGTTTCAGCGAAACAGACTTCTACAACACATGTATCATAACTAGCTGTGACATCAATCGCAAGCCCGGTTTGATGCTCACTAGAGCCTGGAACAGCACTGTAGGTACGTGCCTTTTCTTCCCCATCTCTTTCAACATAGTAATTAAACAACGCTTTTTGCGTATCGTATGAACGATATGCTGATACTCCTAATAATGACAGCCCGTCCATCTCCGCTGCTGAAAACAACTCTTCTATCGCCATCGCTGCTTCTTCTCTCATTTGGCGTTTCTCTATTTTCTCCTCAAAAGTAAATGGTATATTCGGATAAACTAAGTCTTCTGGTTTATGACCTTCTGGAAGACTATACTCCTTGTTCACAAGCACTGCGGTACTTTCTGGATTCGTCTCAACTTCAACTTCATGCTCTTCAACTATTTGATCTTCGCTGTTCATTTCACTTCTATCATCTTTACTAGTCTCATCTTCCTTGCTTTCATCTTCACTGTTTGAATCGTTATCAGAGATTTGAGAAGAACTGATTAGTGGTGGATCTTGTTGCAAAGAATGCTCTTCTGTACTACAACCAGTAAAAAATAATATCGTTAACCCTAATAGTATCACAGAAATAATACTTGGTTTCATTATAAATTCTCCCCCTAATTACATTGAATACGCACTATTATATTACCTATTAGAAAAAGATTTTTCAAATCACACTCTGCTTGCCCCACAAATTACAATCATGTCAACATTCTACTAGAAAAAGAGAGCTAAGGATACTCCCCTAACTCTCTTTGCTATCTTTATTTATCTTTTACCCGCAAAAGTCGTAATCCGTTCAACGTAACAAGCAAGGTTGCCCCCATATCAGCTAAAATGGCTATCCAAAGAGTTAACCAACCTGGAACAACTAACAATACTGCTAGTAGTTTAATCCCTAAAGAAAAGGTAATATTTTGTTTAATGATGTTCAGAGTTTTTCTGCTGAGGATAATCGTATAAGGAAGCTTCGTTAAATCATCTCCCATTAAGGCCACATCTGCAGTCTCTAATGCAGTATCGGTACCTGCGCCTCCCATCGCAATCTCGACAGTAGAAGCAGCTAATGCTGGAGCGTCATTCACACCATCCCCAACCATGGCAACATTTCCGTATGCAAAGCGCAATTGTTTAATATAGTCTAGTTTATCTTGGGGCATGAGTTCTGCTTCAACATCTGTTACACCTACATGATTTCCAATTGCTGCAGCCGTTTGTTTATTATCTCCCGTAAGCATGACTGTTTTTTTACTCCCTAAGTCATGTAGTTTCTTAATGACTTCTTGGCTCGTTTCTCTTACTTCAAAAGTGTACGGTGTGTTTTAACAAGCAATTTTTTAAAGAATCATTCAACAGTAAATGTAGAAATTACTCCTTATTCAAGCCATCAATAATCACATTAATATTAGATTCCATCATTTTTAAATAGGTATCTCCATCTGTCCCTTCTTTTCCTAAAGAGTCGGTATAAACTGTTCCTACAATCGGAACACCAGTTTCCCCTGATACGGTTTCCATACTACGGCGATCGATACTCGTTTCAACAAATAATCCATTTACTTCTTTCTCACGAATAAGGTCAATTACGTCACGTATTTCTTGTGGAGATCCTTGATTTTCGGAATTGATTTCCCAAATGTATCCCGTCTCAATTCCATAAGCCTCCCCAAAATATTTAAAAGCACCCTCACTTGTAATTAAAAAACGTTTATCTTCATCGATAGATGCTATTTGTTCAATTGTTTTTTCATGCAATTCTTTTAGCTCGTTAATATATGTTTCAGCATTTTCAGTGTATAAACTTTCATTCCCTGGATCTACTTCAATTAAGGCATCGCGGATATTTTCAGCATAAGTCATTCCATTGCGTAAATCGAGCCAAGCATGTGGATCCGTTTCTTCCTCTAATCCTTTAGACTCTAAAAATATAGGCTCTACTCCTTCACTGACTCGATAAACAGGTGCTTCCGCGTCACCTTTCCCTGCAACCTCAGTTAATTTCTTAAACCAACTATTTCCTTCTTCCAAGTTAAGTCCATTATAAAACACAATATCTGCATCCGTTGTTTTCTTTACATCTTCTGGTAATGGGTCATATTCGTGTGGATTCGAACCGATAGGAGCTAAATTATAAATATCCGCTTCCTCTCCTGCTACATTTTTGGCAATATCATAGATGATGGAATAAGTTGTGACAATTTTCAATTGCTGATCTTCACCTTGTTCTTGACTAGTTTGTTCACTACCACACGCTCCAAGTAAAAAAAGTAAAAGGAATGTGATACTAAATAATAATTGGTTTCTCATAATTTTCTCTCCTTCTTCTTGTTTATTTTTAGTTTTCTGTAAGTAATTTTTTCTTTTTCTGAGTACGTAATGTTCGCCATAAAAGTCCTTGTTTTGGCGAAAAGAAAAAGGCCAGTGCAAACATCAAGCTTGCTACTACAACAATTGTCGGGCCCGAAGCTAAATTATACGTAAAGCTATAATAAAGACCTATAATGGATGAAATAACGCCAAATCCTGCAGCTAGAAAGACCATAAGCCATAATCGATTGGTCATCAGATAGGCTGTTGCTGCGGGCGTAATTAACATTGCGACTACAAGAACGATTCCTACTGTTTGCAAAGAGGCTACCGTAGACATTGTTAAAAGTGCCATTAATATATAATGGATGAGCTTATTAGGTAATCCATACGCAGCCGACATCGTCGGATCAAATGTAGTCACCAGTAATTCTTTGAAAAATAAATAGACACCAAGTAACACAATAACTGTCACAATAAATGTCATCCACACTTCTGAGGTTGGGACGGCTAGTACGTTTCCGAATAAGATATGATACAAATCAGCACTACTTTGCATAATCGTAATCAGGATAATCCCTATTGCAAAAGCAGCTGTAAACATAATTCCAATCGATGTATCATGTTTTATTCGACTGTTCTGGCTAACATATCCAATTGAGATTGCAACCAGTAATCCCGTTAGTACAGCACCATAGAAAATATTAATCCCCAACATATAAGAGATGGCAACTCCCGGAAGAACGGCATGGGAAATTGCATCTCCCATCAAAGACATTCCTCGTAAAATGATAAAACATCCGATCACCCCACAGATAACTCCAACCATTATCGATGTAATCAAGGCTCTCTGCAAAAACTCATACTGTAAAATAGACTCATAGAAAGCAAACACACTCATGATACCGTCATCCCCATTTCATCTAAAAAGGATAATTGTCCCTGATAGGCTTTCTTTATTACGTCTGGTCGACATACCTCAGCCACAGCCCCATACTTAACTAGTTCTCGATTAAGTAACAATAACTCATCAAAGTATGAATTCGCTTTGCTTAAGTCATGATGGACAACTAATACTGTTTTCCCTAAGTTTTTCTGTTCACGTAAAATGTTAATGATCGTTTCCTCACTGGACACATCGATCCCGACAAAAGGCTCGTCAAGAAAAAACAATTCCGCCTTTTGAGCTAACGCTCTAGCAACAAAAACTCTCTGCTGCTGTCCCCCTGACAACTCGCCAATTTGACGCTGACTGAACTCTTCCATTCCCACCTTTTGTAAACATTCATAAGCCCACTCTCTTTCGCGTTTCTTTGGACGTTTAAATAAACCAAGGTTTGGATATGTCCCAATAACGACCGTATCAATTACCGTAATTGGAAAATCCCAATCGATATTGCTACGTTGAGGAACATAGGCGATTTTTTTTCTCATTTCATGTATCGGCTTACCTGCAATTTTTATTTGACCCTTATCTCTTGGAATTAAATTCAATAATGACTTTAATAAAGTTGACTTTCCTGCTCCATTTGGACCAATGATTCCAACAATTTGCCCTGCTTTTGTAGAGAATGATAAATTTTTTACCGCTTCATTTCCGTGATAGGAAACATACAAATCTTGAACTATTACTATATCTTCCAACGTCTTCCCCTCCCTTCAGATTAGTAAATGATTAGTATAAAGCTCACAATCTTTCCTTAAGGCAACTTCCCAACAAAAAAAATTAGTCTTTTAGAATACCTAAAATCAAAATATGTAATTGTATTAATAAAACAAACTTGTACAAATGAATTTATTTTTCCTTAAGGCAACTTTTAATAACATTATATTCATTCTATTTCAAAATTACAACCTAAAATATTTTCTTGGTCACCTTTCATTTATAATAAAGAAAGCAAAAAAGGGTCTCCAATGCTTTTTTATATAGAATGTAAAGTTTGTATTAAGCTTTGGTTGCTTCATTGAATCTAGTTCAAAAATTTGTTACGATCATAATATCGGTTTTCGATATTACTTTTCGATAATAAGAGGAGGGATATATTGGAAGAGAGAGTATTACGAAAGCTTTTCTTAGGCTTTATACAAATACATATACTTTACCATGCGAAAGAACATCCTATTTTCGGATTATGGATGCTTGAGGAATTGAAGGAACACGGATATGACATTAGCGCCGGAACCTTGTATCCAATTCTTCACAACATGGAAGCGGACGGGCTATTAATAAAAGAAGAACAAAAGGTTGAAGGGAAAATAAGAAAATATTATTCGACCACTGATAAAGGTGAAATGGTCTTAATTGAAGCCAGGAACAAAGCTTATGAGCTTTTTAAAGAGATAAAAGATTAATAAAAGAAGGTGAAATGATGACTGATAAAAAAGAGAACACGCTTAAGTCATTGCTAGAAATACTCATTGTTTCTACTAGACTTGGATTTACTTCCTTTGGAGGACCAATTGCACATTTAGGTTATTTTCATGAAGAGTACATTCGCAGAAGAAAGTGGATGGACGAAAAGAGTTATGCCGATTTAGTTGCCTTATGTCAATTCCTACCAGGACCTGCTAGTAGTCAGGTTGGAATTGGAATTGGAGTGATGCGAGCGGGTGTTTTAGGTGGAATCGTCTCGTTTCTTGGATTTACTTTGCCATCGGTTATTGCATTAATTATTTTTGCTTTGCTCCTACATAACTTTGGTTTGACAGATGCAGGCTGGATCCATGGATTAAAAATTGTTGCTGTTGTCGTTGTCGCTCATGCCATTTTAGGAATGGCCAAAAATTTAACACCTGATATAAAAAGAAAAACTATTGCTCTATTTGCGGTTGTTATGACATTATTATGGCAAACAGCTTTCACACAGGTTGGGATAATTCTTTTAGCTGGCTTTGTCGGATTTCTTATTTATAAGCATCATACATTGGATGAAAAATCAGATGACGTCCACGTCCACTTCCCTATTTCGCACCGATTTGCGGTAATCTGTTTAACACTATTTTTTGGATTGTTGATTGCTCTCCCGCTATTAAGGGAAGCAACAAACCTACATTGGCTTGCGATGTTTGATAGCTTTTACCGCTCTGGTTCACTTGTTTTTGGTGGTGGACATGTTGTCTTGCCATTACTCGAAAGAGAATTTGTACCTACAGGATGGCTGAGTGAGGAAGAATTTCTTGCTGGTTATGGTGCTGCTCAAGCTGTACCAGGACCATTATTTACCTTTGCAGCCTATATTGGGGCCGTTATCAATGGTTGGCAAGGTGGTTTACTCGCAACTGTTGCGATCTTCTTACCTGCGTTTCTACTAATACTAGGAACACTGCCTTTCTGGAACTCATTACGTCGTAATCCAAAAATCAAGGGAGCTCTAATGGGTGTGAATGCCGCTGTTGTCGGTATCTTAATTGCAGCACTTTATCATCCAATCTGGACAAGTTCAATTTTGTCTGCCATTGACTTTGCTTTTGCTGCGGTATTGTTTAGTATGTTGGTTTTCTGGAAGCTACCTCCTTGGGTGATTGTTGTAGCAGGGGCATTCGGTGGTTTTTTATTATCATTATAATAAAACATAGCAAAAAAGAAGATGCGATAAGCATCTTCTTTTATTATAGTTTCTTAGAATTAACGTGTAATTGCCCTACGCCCTTCTCCTCACACCAGCTTCTACCTCGTTCTCCTTTTTCGTTAATTTAAAAAAGGCAAGAAAACCTATAAAAGAAGTAATAAATAAGGTTGCTCCCATTGGAACGGCTGTTGTCTCATTAATCCCAACTAAAGGAGAAACAATTGCTCCTAGTAATAATGAGAGAGTTCCTAACACAGCACTTGCACTTCCTGCGCGATGCCCCTGGTTTTCCATCGCAAGCGTAAAGGAACTTGTTATAATCATTCCCATAGAGGTCATGTAGATAAAAATAGGGATCACAAGCGTTGCAAGTGGACCTTTAATAATTGTCATAAGAAGAAGAATGAAAGTTGCACTTACAGCAATAATCACAGCTACACGAAGCAAACTTCTTTCATGGACAATCCCACCAAAACGCCCGATAATAAAACTCCCTGTAATAATCGCCAGACCATTAATACCAAAGAGAATACTAAAGACTTGCGGTGACACATCATAAATACCCTGATACACAAAAGGAGTTCCTGCTACATAAGCAAAGCTTCCCCCATGTATAAAGCCGACGGTCAATGCGTAACCAATAAAGGAACGATCCTTGAACAACCCCCCCATCGTACGAACGGAATGCCCGATTGAGCTTGGAACTCGCTTCTTCGGTGGCAATGTTTCCTTTAATCGGATTGCAACAATCAACACAATGAAAAGTCCGATTAAACATAAAAAGTAGAAGATGGTATGCCAAGTTGCAAAAGGTAAGAGCAAGATTGCTCCACCAGCCATCGGTGCCACCATCGGAGCAACTGCTGTGATGACCATTAATAGTGCAAAGAATTTCGTAAGCTCTCTTCCACTAAACACATCACGTACAACAGCACGAGAAAGGACAATTCCTGCTGAAGCAGTGAAACCTTGCAAGAATCGTGCGATCACCAACGTGGTAATATTGGGAGCAACTGCACATAGAAGTGATGATAACGCAAATAAGAAAATCGATATCAATAAAGGCTTTTTTCTCCCCTTTGCATCACTAATCGGTCCAACAATTATCTGACCAATGGCAAGTCCGATCAAACAAGTTGTTAAACTAAGCTGTACTAGCGAGGCACGGGCCCCTAAATCATCAGCTATTTCAGGAAAACTTGGTAAATACATATCTATATTTAATGGTCCTAATATTGCAAGCATGCCAAGTAGAAAAGCCAAAGCTAAACGTTCTTTTCCTGTTGGATTCTGTAACATAAATCTCCAACACCTTTCCTATAACTCTATTATATATTGCATAAAAAACGATATTGTACAGGAAAAAGAACAGTCTGTCTAGTAGATAATACTAGATAGACAAACCTTTAAATTACCATTTTACCTTTGATTAAGTTTATAAATTTCACGAGCCAGAGATTCTAGGATATAAACAACTGGCACTTGTGTAGTAATATTCGCTTCCTCAAAAAATTCCTCTGTTACATAATATGAAATGTTTATGTCAGAAATTTTTGCTATGGTTGAGAGTTTAGAGTTTGTAATACTATTTACATATTATATATTGTATATTAGGAATACAATCTCAACAAAAACTATGTATGTCCCTATTCAACAAGCCTGCCTCATTCAATAAGAAAAGGTAATTACCCTTTTTGCTAAATGCTTTTTATAGAGAGAGTGTGTGGTGGGAGCTTATAAGAGGGCTTTTGGGGAGTTCTAATGAGATGTGCTAATAATTTTTATAATAAGGGTGCCAGAAAGGACCCCCTTATTTAAAGAAGGTCCTATTTCGAAAACATTTATTCATAGACAAATCCTATTGTTTTACCAAATAGATTTTAACTTCCAAATCTCCATTAACTTAATATTTACAGAACCATTTTTTGCAAACAGATCAACCTCTAATCTATTTTTACTAGGGTAAATTCGATTTGATAATGTAACCCTTCCATCATCTATAAATAGTTCAATAGATGACTTATCGATAAATAAATGAATCTTTAAGCTTTCAAGATTATTCCTTATTTTAGAATATGAAATACTTGAATCACCTTTATTTGACATTGTTCGATTTACGATAATTTGTCCAGCAAATGTATTAAATGTAACAATCTTTTGTTCATAATTTCCTTCTGGGCATTTTAATTTAATTCCAAACTCTTCTGCAGTACAGTTGACAAAGTCAATCTCCGCCATAATCTCAAGACAGTCTCCTACAATATTTCCCAATAAACTTGTTGGTTTATCTGTAACTTTTAAATGTAAGTATTTATAATGCTTTTCGCGTAAAAGACTTAACTCAGGTACTGGTTTTATGCTTAACTTTCCATCTGGCAATAAGTTTAATACTCGTGGCAAAGTCATTGCCCCAGCCCACCCATTTTCTTTAGTTGGCAAATAACTTCCCCAGTGATCCATCCACCCAAAAACAATTCTTCTACCTTGGTCATCTAAGAGAGATTGTGCAGCATAATTATCAAAGCCGTAATCAAAAACCCCAGTAAATTCGGGTGTGAATTTACAAGTTTCATAATTCATATGACCAATCATATAAATTGTATTACGAGTTTTATCATCGTAAATTGGTGATATGATGAGAACATGTTTTTCCCCTAATGGAAACAAATCGGGGCATTCCCACATTTGTCCTTGGCTTCCATCACTTTCAATTACGTACCCCATGTAATCCCAATCAAATAAATTAATTGATTTATATAATAATGCTTTCCCTTTTCCATCTTTTCCTGAGCCGACGATCATATACCAACTCTCTTTATGTTTCCAGACGTTGGGATCACGAAATTCCATTGTTCCGTCTAGAGGTGGATCACTTATAATGGGGTTTCCTTCAAATTTTTGAAAATGGATTCCATCCTTACTTTCAGCAATACACTGAACCTGTTTCCTAGACCCATCTTCTAAATAAGTATTCCCAGTATAAATTAACATCAGTTTATCATCTATAATGACAGCACAACCAGAGAAACAACCGCCACTATCATATTCTTCACTCGGTGCCAAGGCGATAGGTAAGTGTTCCCAGTACACTAAATCTTTACTTTTGGCATGTCCCCAGTGCATTGGCCCCCACTCTGGACTATATGGATGATACTGATAAAACAAATGATATTCTCCATTAAAATAGATTAAGCCATTGGGATCATTAATCCAATTTGCTGGTGACATAAAATGGTAACCCATACGGTAAATATCAGAATTCACCATGTCTTTTACGTGGCCAATTGATAATTCAGCCTGTTTAATTAATTCCTGATGGTCTAAATTTTTCAAGGATTCTACCCACTTTCTAAAATAAAATTAGATAACTTGCATTGCTAATCACTAGGAAGAATAAAAATCCTTCTAATTTCTGAACACTTTTAACTGTTCATCCCTATAAGGTTAGGAGGTATTTCACCCTTTAAACCTTTTACTAAATTCTCTGCCGCTACCATTGATAATTGATGTCGAGCTTTTTTCGTTCCAGCACCAATATGGGGCATGGTTACGACATTCGGCATGGTCAGAAATGGGTGATTATTTGAAATCGGCTCTTTTTCGTAAACATCAAGTCCGGCTGCTTTAATTCTTCCTGATTTTAAAGCACCTATCAAAGCTTCTTCATTTACAGTCATTCCTCTTGAAGCATTAATAAAAATAGCACCCTTTTTCATTCGTTCAAACTGTTCTTTATTCATGAATTGAATGGTATCTTTTGTTAATGGTGTAAGCAATACAACAAAATCAGACTCTTGTAACAAATGATTTAATGTGACATATTTTATTTCTAGTTTTTTTTCTACATCTTCTCTTCGGGTACGGTTGTAATATGATACTTCCATATCGAAACCTAATTTTGCCCGTTTAGCTACTGCTTCACCAATTCCTCCAAGACCAATAATACCTACTTTACTTCCAAAAATATCTGTTCCAAACAACTCCTCATCATCTAGTCCTTTTTTCCACAAACCTTTTTTTACAAAATTATCCAACTCTGTCATTCTTCTAGCTGTTGCAATCATTAATCCTAGTACAAGGTCCGCAACAGTATTGTCTATTGTTTTAGGCGCATTTGTAGCCATAATATTTCTTTTCTTCATTTCGTTAAGGTCAAAATTATTGTAGCCAACAGCAATATTGCTAACAATTTTCAAATTTGGGGCTGCATCAAGTAACTCTGCATCAATTTTATCCCCGGTGGTTAAGATACCTTCAACATCAACTATTTTCTGGAAAATAATCTTCCTAGTTATTGATTCTTGACCTCTCCAGACCTCCAATTCACAGTGATTGGTTAGATAACCCTCAACCTCTTTAGATATAGGTCTTGTAACAAAAACTTTTGGCTTTTTCTTCATTCAAAAAACTCCTCTTTCTTTTTTAATTATCCCTTTACTGCCCCCAAAGACATTCCACTTACAAGTTTTTCTTTAGTAATTAAATAGAATACGAGCATCGGGATAATTGCAAAAATGACAGCTGCACTCATCATGCCATAGTCTACAAAGTATTCACCTTTGGCATAAGCTAAAATGACAGATAATGTTTTATGTTCTTCTTTCGGAATCATAATTAACGCAGTCGTATAGTCATTCCAAATCGCTACCGATGCCAAAATTAACATCGTAACAATTCCATTTTGACTTAAAGGAATTGTTACCTTAGTGAAGATTTTCCAAACACCACAACCATCGATAATAGCTGCTTCATCGAGTTCCGATGGTATCGCTTTCATGAACATTGCCATTAAAAATACAGAAATTGGTATTTGCTCTACAACATATGCTATCACAATAGAATATTTATAACCCAAAAGCCCAAGCTCATTAAATAATTTGTAATTCATTGGAAGGATCGTTATTGTCGGAATTAATACAGCTAACGAAAAAAACAAGTAAATATAGGTTGCCATTCGAAACTTAAATCGAGAGATAGCAAACGATAATGGTAATACGATAACCATTAATACAAGTAAGCTTATTACTGTAATACTTAACGAATTATAAAAAGCTCTTAATATATTTGTGGCTTCAAAAAGCTTAATATAATTACTCAAATCAAAAGAAGTAGGAATTATTCGAAAATTCGTTAATATTTCACCGCTTTCCCTGAAGGAGTTTGTGAATACCCAAAAAATTGGGACCAACGTAAGCATTGTGTAGAAAATTAAAAAGGAATAAGTAACTGTTATACTTAGATGTTTTTTTTTCGGTAAACTTATCTTTTTTACATTTTGTGTCCCCAACTCAACAATTTTCATTGTCATCCTCCTTTTATTTAGAACTTGTTAATTTTCTAAATACAATTGTTACAAAAAAACTAAACATAAATATTGCAAAAGCTATTGCCGTACCATATCCATATCGCATTCCCTCAAAAATTGTTTCGAACATATATGTTGCTGGTACTTGAGTTGAATTTGCTGGTCCTCCTTTCGTCATCACGAACACATAATCAAAACTCTTCATAGCTCCAGTTATCGCTAAGATAATACAAATTTGTAATATAGGCCAAATTTGTGGAATCGTTACCTTTGTAAACGTTACCCAAGCATTTGCTCCATCAATCTTCGCCGCTTCATAGATTTCTCCTGAAATATTTTGCATTGCTGCTAAAAGAATAATAAAAAAGTAACCGATTGTATGGTAGATAGGAGCTGCGATTACAGCATAAAATGCAGTTTGTTCATTTCCAAGCCAACTTTTAGTCCATGATTCAAGTCCAATCGAACTTAGAAAGATATTTAATACGCCAACATCTAAATCGTATATTAAAGTAAACATAACACTAATGGCAGCCGTTGAAATGATAACGGGTATAAAAAAAGCCGATGTGAAGATTTTCGATCCCACAATAGGTTGCCTTAAAATATTAGCTAAAATTAATGCTAATCCAACTTTAATTAAAATAGCTAATAGAGCCCACACCGTTACTCTACCCAAACCTGATAAGAACAGTTGATCATTTAATAATAATAGATAATTTTGAAACCCTATGAAAGTAGCCTCGCCTATTCCACTCCAATCAAAAAAGCTATAGTAAAAAGTGCGAAAAAAAGGATAAATAAAAAAAAGAGAATAGATTAGAAACGCTGGCATCATGAAAAAAATAATTCTGTTTTGAAACTTTAGAGTACCAATAATTTTCCCCTCCTCGTACTTTTATAGAAGTGCCTTATATTGACTCTATAAGACACCTCTGACAAACTATTAATTAGAGTTAATAATTTCATCAAGTTTTTGTACATATATATCTGGTTTAAGCTTCCCGCTCAGTAATTCACCTTGTAAAGATTCATACTTCTTTCTTTGATCTGGAGACAACATAGAAGGAATCCATTTATTCATCGGCCTATTCAAAGCAATGTTCTGAGCATCAACCGTTAATTGTCCTACCTTTTGAGGGTCGATTTCTACTCCTAACATCGGCATAGGTTGTTTAGCATCTTCTATATATTTTTTTGCTGATTCCCTTGATGTTAATCTCTTTACCAATTCCTTTACATATGGTTGTTTGTCAGTATCTTTGAATGCTGTTGCACTAATATAATATAATTTAGTCAAATCACGTTCGACATTCATTTCTTGTTGCGCTCCTCCAGGAATAAGAGGGAAATCTAATGGAATTAGCGATTCTTGAATTGCCGAATCAATATGAGCTGTCCCCCATGATCCATCCATCATTAACGCTGCTCTTCCATTATTAATGTATTTCGCATACGTCGCATCTCTTTCAATTGCAAGAGCATCTTCTGGAGCATTGCCAACAATTAGTTCTTGTACTAACTCAGATGCTTTAATTACTTCTGGAACATTTATAGGTTCTTTTCCGGCATACATATTTAAAGCCCTTTCATTTCCAATCATTCGATTAAATACGTAGTTATAAATACGAGAGCCATTACTATCTCCATTAATATTAATTCCCCACGGCAATTCACCTTCTTCTTTTAATTGCTTGATTGCTGAAAGCAACTCATCCCATGTTTGCGGAATAGAGACTCCTGCTCGATCGAATACTTCCTTATTTGCTAAAAACTGAATATAGTACATTTGAGCCGGTATACCATACACTTTTTCATCTTTTGTTGCTGTTTTCCAAGATGATTCATCGAAAAGATCTTCAAAAAAAGGATCAGTTTTGGTCCATTCTGTTAAATCAGCTAACATACCAGCCTCTTGTATGACATTAAGACCAAACGAGGGATCCAACCTCCAATAATCAAAAACATCAGGTAAGCGATCACCTTGTGCATCCAATTGAATTTTTGTTTGATGATCATCACCTGCAGCACCCTCTATTTCAACTGTCACATTTGGATAATCTTCTTCAAACTGAGTAACAATATCATCAATAATTGGTGTAAGTGGATGGCTTCCAATAAAGTTTGTAGCAAATCTAATTGTTACCGGTTTTTCTGTAATCTCTTCTTCCCCAGTTGATGAAGCAACATCATTAGAAGACTTAGAACAACCCAAAATCATTGTCGCCATTACTATTAATAAAACAACCATTGTAGAGGTTTTTACCCATTTCCCCATCAAATCTTCCTCCTCAAATTTCAAAGTTTAATAATTCAGAAACCATTTACTTATCCATCTACCTTTTGAAGATTTTGTGATTTCACAGTAATCATGAATACGTTTTCATTCGAGAAAATTTAAAACCCTTTTTAACCTTTCTTTGATAAATACATTTTTTTACCGCAATTAATCCACCTGTTCCTTACAAAACAATTTTTTTATTTCTCCCTCCTTTTCGCCTATGAAAAAATGTGATAACGTTGTCACAATTTAATTATATAATCTTGCTAGCCAATTTGTAAAGAATATTTTTTCAGAATTTTCTAGCAAGAGTAACATGCTTGATTATTGCTCTTATTTCCCTTAAATTCTAGAATTTTAAATTATTCATTTACTCTGTTAAAAATGTTTGATATTATTTAAAATATATGACAACGTTATCTTAACTCTCAATTCTAGGTTAATAGAACATGTCTAAATTAGTAAGCCAACTAATGAAAAAAACGACCTGTGAGGTGAGTATCCTTGGCTACAAGTAAGGACGTCGCAAAATTAGCAAATGTTTCTGTATCTACTGTTTCTAGAGCTTTTCGAAATGATTGTTATATTAGTGAGGAAATGAAAAATAAAGTTTTGGCTGCTGCGAAAGAGCTTGGATATACGCCGAATTTAGTAGCAAGAAGCTTAAAAAACAGTAAGAGCAAAATTATTGGTTTAATTACTTCTGACATAGATAATGATTTTTATTCTGTTGTAACTAGAGTTATTGAATCAGAACTAAAACGACTTGGTTATAGATTATTAATTTCAACTACTAACGAAAGTTCTGAAGAAGAATTAGAAAATTTAAACCTGTTATCCTCATCAAGAGCTGATGGTATTATTTTTACACCTAATAGCGCTAGACATCATTTAACAATTGACAAAATAAAAAAACAAAACATTGCTTTAGTTCAAATGTATAGAAGAGCCTATAAGGATATTGATACAGTTCTAGTTGACGATAAAAAAGGAACCTACATCGCTACAAATTACTTAATTCAGAATGGTCATACGAACATTTTATTACTTACAACAGTCGGGTCAGAAATTGAAGATGCTAAAAATTACAAACCTTCTGGCTATAAGCAAGCTTTTAAAGAAAAAAACCTTTCATTGGACGAAAATAAAAACATACTATATTTTCCGTATCAAACTGATTTAAGAATGATGATTACCCAACAAATAGAAAAAATAAAACCCACTGCTATAATTGCTGGAACGAATACAATTGGAAGAGACGTTATCAAAGTTTGTAAAGAAATGAAACTTTCGATACCAGAAGATATCAGCGTTATTATGTTCGACGATGTGGAATGGGCCTCATTGTTAGATATAACAACTATTTCACAACCAATTAAAGATATAGGTTTAATCGCTAGCCGAACACTGATAAATAGGATTGAAGATCAGAACGTTTCAAATACACCAATCCTTTCTACTTTAGAACCTGACCTTATATTAAGAAATTCAGTGAAAAATCTTTTCACATCCAAAAAGAACTGATTTTTTCTAACTTACTTGAATCAATTTCATAATGCCTAGTTCATGAATGACAGACTCTTTCGGACGTGTGTATTTTAAGGTCTTGTACGTCGCATCGTAACTATCGTATCGATACGAATGTTCTCGGACACAAGTTGGGGCAAAGTGCCTATCAAATCCTTCTAGCTCTGATTCATTTTTCTTGTTGGAAGCAATAACGGATTGTGCTCCGATTCGGTAAATCTGTTGGTAAATAGCTGGATAATCATAACCAGCATCAGGTGTACTAAAAGAAATTTTCAGTTCAGAAAGACGCTCTTGCATTCCTTTTAATAAAGGGATTACAGCTTTTCCATCATTCAGGTTTCCAGAGGAAAAGAACGACTGAAAGATGTACTGACTTTTCGTTCCAACGGCGAAATGTCCTTTGTGGCCAAACCAAAAAACGTTCTTTCCTTCACTGTTTTTCTTGATGCCCCACTTAGGGTCAAGAGGAACAGCTGATCGTAACTCAACTAAAGATGCGTCAAGTTGAGCTTCAATTCTTTTCTCGAAAATAGGAAGAGCCACTTCTCGTCCCGCTTGTTCTTGAAGCCATTTTTCTTTCTCTTCCTTTGATTTGCGGCCGCGCTTTTTGGGTTCAGGTTTAGGCTTTTCTTCTTTCGATGGGGCCTGGTCATGAGCTTCGATGTGAGTCGCATCGGCAACTGTATCATCTATGATAAATCCTTCCGTCATCGCTTGAAGGATGCGCGTTTCTTGAACACTTTCAAGAACAGGTGATTCCGCTATTTTAGAAAGCATTCTCGAGTAAGAAGCTTGGGATGGAATCGCATCAGAAAGAAGGTACCCGCAATCCAAACGGAACATAAAATCATGTTTGAGGCGTTTAATTAGATCCTTTATCGTCGGAATGCGTTCGAGAATTCTAGCGACAAGTGAGTAGATCATAGCTGCGTAATTAAGCTGAACAGGCGCACCATACAAGGCTTTTTTAGATACAACAGCCAATATAGATCGACTTTAATTGTCGAAAATACTGCTTCAAAACGGTGGGTAGGTTCTAAATCGTATAAATCTTGCAGGTCAAATAGGCTTCCTTGTCGTATAATAGTCATAAGGGAGTCTTCCTCCAGTCTGAGAGTTGGTTTGGTCACTTACTCATTCGACTTTTGGGGAGGTACTCCTTTTTTCGTGTCTTGAAAACCTTGCGAGACTAAGGGTTCAAATTATGAAATTTACTCATTTATAAAACAATAGAATTAAATTTCATTAAAAGAGCATTAGCTTTTTTTAGCTAATGCTCTTAAATGAATCCTTTCAAATAATAATATAATTTTCACTTTTAAATAACAGGTATTACTAAAAAAGTTGAAAGGTTAGTTGTTGATCGCCATTACTCTCTTTCTTTAACTCCTCAAAGATTTCCTTTTATTCGTTTAATTAGATACTGAAGCTTAATCTGACTGATATCAAGCTTCTTGTACCTTGTACGCTTCCATATATATTATCAATAATGATCATCATGCCAATTCCAATCGGCTGCCTCACCTAATTGAAAGCTATGAAGTCCATCAACTTCTTGTAATTTTAATAATTCTTTCACTGGCCCCGTTACTACTGCACCATAAACCTGGAATCCTTCATTATTTAGATAATCGTATCTTTCTTGAAGGTGATTCGTCACTAACAACCTTTCAGCTAAGGACTTATTTTCTTCCAACATTCGTGCCATGTTATCAAGCATAGCCATTTTACTTTCTTCTACACTCATCTCATTTAATACGTGTGCTAAAGAGCCACTCCTAAAATTGTCTTCGGTTGTTCTAGCTCCAGATAGCCCCCATTGATGAGCTAACGCCATTGAGTTCCCACCACCAGACCAACCCCACTCTGTGAATTCTTGATATTCCCCCATATATATTGGCATCCAAATCACATCGACATCGTAGTCAGCGAGCAGCTGTAATATCTCTTCAGGTGAGTAATAATCATTTGTAGAAAAAGCAAAATCAGCTACACTTCCTTCATGAACCATCTCTAGTGTTTCAAAAACACCAGGAGATTTATTTCCGACTAATGGCCGCCCATTTTCAGGATGAAAAGGGAGGTAAAAATTAAATCCATATTCCCCAGACTTATAAGGATAACTTCGTTCAATTTCCAGTTGAGATCTTTCATTCATAATTGGTTTACTTAGGTTCAAATGTGATACAACATAATTATTTTTACCGATCCTTCTCTCTAAAGGAAACTCAATTTTCTGTGTCCAAAACGGAGTAATCTCCTGATGGTGACTTATTGCAATATCACTTGTAAATTCTGGATACGTCCAATCAATTGCTAACTTTTGATAAAACTCTGTTCGAGGACCAATCTTACTATAATCATAAGAAACCGTAAGAACAAATAAATAAATCCAATACAATAGCAATAAAGAAACAATCACACGAATAATTTTAAAAGACAATCGAAAGTTGAACCGACTTTTGTATTTTTTCACAATCTGTTGAGCCTTCTCCTCGTTCCACTCCACTTTAATCACCCCTTTAAAAGCTTTTTCCTAATCTTTCTGATAATTGTTTAAAACGTTTCCTATCCCTATATAGATTTACTTTCACCTGCTCAAGAGAAAGATCCATGGTTACCGT
Source organism: Halalkalibacter kiskunsagensis (assembly GCF_037027555.1). NCBI lineage: Bacteria > Bacillati > Bacillota > Bacilli > Caryophanales > Bacillaceae > Halalkalibacter > Halalkalibacter kiskunsagensis. The sequence goes on from NZ_JAXBLX010000004.1 coordinate 144,709, forward strand.
GAGTTCATCATATGTAAATTGTTGATGTTCTCTTAAATAAAGAATTGTTCGATACTGTTCAGGAAGCAATTTCAAAACATCCTTGATTTCTCCTACACGTTCTTTTATGGACCATTCTTCTTCAGAATCCCGTATAGACTTTCAAAGTCAATGGAATTATTAAAAGAATCGTAAAAAGGGATCCATTTCCACAGCTGCCGTTGACGCCTTATTTTACCACTTTTTTAGAATTAACCCGCTTCTTTTGTTCTATAAATAAAGAAAGTCCCTGTTCGAAATTGCTTTATTAATAGTAAAATTATTTTTTATCTTTAGTTTTTCAATTGACAATTTGATCGTATCATTAGAAATATTCCAGGTGCTCCTGTCCCGTCCCAGGTGAAAGAACCACTAAATCAAAAAAAGAAGATCCCTTTAATTTAAGATAGGTTCCATCGCTGTTGGGATTAGGCTCATCTAGATTCCGTGTAGTGTGAATACCTGAATTTGTTGCATTTTGTCACAAGCTGCTCGTTCTATGTTTAATAATATACTCATTTTTATCGTCCCTTTCTTAGATCAAAAAAAAGGTCCCATCCTAAAATAAAGGACGAGAAACCCGTGGTGCCACCTTCGTTCGTCTATCATCATAAACGCACTTTTTGTACAGTACTACAAACGTTCGATACAGTGTCTCTTTTCGGTGAGATACTCCGCCATAACCTACTTACATTTCAGCCTGGTTGCTCAGAAGCCCATTCAACAACAATCGTCCCACACTGATTTACACCAACCATCAGCTCTCTGGAGTGCTCCTACTGTTTACTCTTCCTCGTCATTGCAGTCATATTTAATTGTTGTCTTTTCTATGTGCTAACTTATTATTGATTTTTCGTTATTTTTAACATCGAATGAGCATTTGCCTGAAATTCATATGGAACTTTCATTTCTTCCACTGTGCAGCCCATATCCAAAAGCTCCTGTTTTAATCTATCTAAATGCTGATAGCGGTTCCCTGTTAAATCTACCAAAGGAAAAATACGTATTTCTTCTTTAGATACCCTTACTAACTCATGTAACGTTTTTTTATGAAAATCGTAATCTAATCGGTCGGCATACGTAAAAAGAAAATGAGCAGATAGTAATATATCAAACTCTTCATCTTGAAATGGCAAAGTAGGTAATGTAACAGGAACGTATCGTTCACTCGATTCCCTCATATTGTTTGCGCAAGCTTGTAAAGCACTTAAACGATGCTTTCTCAAGTTTTCAATATCTTTAAAATAGTCCCAAACAAACTTATGCTTAACATTTTTCATTTGTTCCATCGCATGCTCAATATCTTGGATCCCTTTCTTCTCCAGGTTGTCTATTGAATGATAATAGGCGATATCGCAAGCCGTTACATCCATACCGAGTTTATTCCCCATTGCCGTAAATGAACATGCTCCGGCTGGACAATCCAGAATTTTTTTCTCTTTTAATTCTTGAACTGTTAGAGAAAACATATCGAGATATTCTTCAAACGTTCTCCCTATGAAAATAATCCTTTCTAATTCTAACTTTGTTTCTTCCTCAACTCTGCTCATCTCAACTCACCTCTTAATATGGATTTAAATTTTCTTCCTCACAATCATTAAAAAATTTCTACAAATGATTGTTACTTAGCAACGTAGGGTAACTACCTTCCAAGTAAGAAAAAGAAAACAAAAAGGGTTACTCATACCTAAGAAAAGGACGAGTAACCCGTGGTGCCACCTTCATTCGTTTACAAATGTAAACGCACTTAATCCGTACAAAATCACTAGTTGTGTTTCTATACGAAGTCCCTTTTAACGGTAGGACACTCCGCTAAACCTACTACTAATTCAGTCTAGAAGCTCAGAAACCCATTCAACAATAATCCCACACTGATTTGCACCAACCATCAGCTCTCTGAAGTGTTCTTAATGTTTACTCTTCTTCTTCATCACTCTTTTATATGAATTTAATTCTAAAATATGGATAATAAAGGTCAAGAGAATATTGGTGAAAAATTCCAATTAAACAGATTATTTAATATCCGATTAAAGAATCGTATGCTGTTTTTTTCCGCATAACACAGTGTTGAACGATTTATTAGATTTCAATCATCGCCCAAGAACATGACTTGGATGAAAGACTTCATTCGAAGCATTTTGGGAAGACGTGTCGCAATTAGATTGACAGAATGGGCTGCATCAATGAAATCCAACCCGTCATTTTACTATTGTTATCCGTTAGTAGAAAATTCATTTATTTATTAAGAGTTACTTTTTTTATTTGCACGGCGTTCTATCCCATAATAAACAGCGGCAATTAAAAATAGAATATTTGAAATGAATAATACTAAACCATTCCACTCACCATTAAAAATAGTTATATTTATAAGGATAGTTGTATGTATTATAGCAATAACAATAAACAAAATTGAATAAGTTTTCATCAAAACACACCTCCAATACTATTACAAAAAAACTTCCCAGGCTACCACACTATCTTGCCTCAATAGTACAAGTAGCGACTGCACTTATTTAATAATTACTACCAGTTAGTAAAATGGCAATATCTTGATGTTTAAGGTTTTAGTATAAAAATCGCTGCAACGATTATTTCCAGATTAGAGAGATAGATCGAGTTAGTCATGCCAAAAAGCTTGTCGGATTCGCTGGAATAGATCCGCTTTAATTCCTTTGTTGATACATTATCTGGAGTGAGACGGATACTTACTCAATATTTCCTTTTTTATCAACATGATATGAATATACATAAAAGTGGTTCGTCTTCAAATGTAACTTTAAGATGATAAGGATTGTATCCAATAAGGGCAAGCCATTATTACAATAAAACCCCCAAAAGTAAAAAGCAATCCAGCTCTCCTTTGTTCCTTTTTCAAAAATAACTAGGAGCGATTCTACCACTCCTATTATTTTAAAAGTAAAATAAGCATTACAACAGCTATATATACACACAAAAACAATCCAGTACCTTTCAAAATAAGACGACCATAGTATTTTTTCCATAATTCAATACCGTCTTTGGATCCTGTAGCTACAGGTTGATCTATTACTTTTATATCAATTGGAGATTTCATCAGTTCATATAACTCGCCACAATCAGAACAACTTTCTAGATGTTCTTTCACCATTAGGCTTGTGTCTTTGGAGCAATCCCCTTCTACATAAAGTGGCAACAAATCTCTAATTAAGCTACACTTCATTTGTATCATCCTCAGTTCTACATAAGTGCTTTCGCAGCTCAAGCTTTGCCCGGTGTAAATTAGTTTTCACTTTTGAAAGCTTCCAACCTACTACTTCTGCAATTTCATCATACGATAACTCTTGATATTCTCGAAGTATTATCACTGTTTGATAATCTTCCTTTAACGAATCTATGGCCGACAACATTTGTGCTTGTTCTGCCTTTTGAGCTACCACTTCTTCTGGATTTTTGTATGTTTTTTGTTCTAGAAAAATAGTTTTTTCAATTGGATGCTTACTGATTTTCGTTTCACGCCGATACCAATTAATAAATGTATGATGGGCAATTGTGTACAACCACGTTTTTATACTTGATTTTCCTTTAAAAGAAGATAACCCGTTAAATGCTTTTAAAAATGTATCTTGGGTAAGATCTTGAGCTAACTCTTTTTGTCTCGTTCGTTGAAGCAAATACCTAAATATCTCTTCATAATAAAGAGAATATAAATCCTCTAACGTTCTCCAGTTACTCATTTACCATAAATACCAAACGGACATCCAAATCGCAAGAAAAAGGAAAATACTATATAGCGACATCGTCATAATACGAATCCCCCAAACTTTCTCACTATCCTCATGAAAGGCAGGATTTCTTCCATTTTCCTTTCCACAATTTTGACAATAAGTACATACAGCCTCGTGCTCCATCATCCATTGCTTCGTTTCATCCTCAACTTCTTCTTCTGTATATAATTCATACAAATCTTGAAATACTGCACATTCATCTTTTTTATTCATAGAGGGAGACCCACTCTTTCGTTTCAATGTCTACTAAGTAAAGACGATGCTCTGCTTTTTTATACGGCTGGATAACTAGTAACCAAGCTACTCTAATATCATCATTTTCATCAATAACATGAGTTAACCTTGCTCTTGAGGCATAAGGTGTAAAATCTATCGCATTTGCAACAACCTCATATGCTTCTTTTCTTGAGGCAACGGTCACCTTTGTCTTTGGTTGGTTATAATAGTCGAGGTTCTTCGAATAAGTGAAAAGAGGTTCACCTTTTGTATAGCCAAATTGATGAACATAGGCAAGCTTCATCTCCTCTTGGTCAATATCTCTTTCTCTCCACTCCCAAAAGTTAGAGAAACGATCTCGCTCCCAGTCTTCGATCTGAACTTTTTTATTAGCTAACACCTTGTTTTCTAACTCATGAAAATCTTTTTTTTCATAATTAACTAATTCACCGCCAAAGTACAAGATTTCACCCGTACGTCCATCTAGTTGGATATTCTGTTGATTTAATGTAGTAATATTGATATCAATTGTCCTGTTACTATATCCATACGTTACATTATCAATTACATATCTTGGCATCTCTTCCCCTAACATTTCGTACCATTGTTGTAGGATTAATTCAATGTCTTTAGACGTAATTGAAACATCTTTTAACGTTTCCACGGGATATAAGTTTAAGCGTTCGTGAAACTCCACTAGAGATTCTTTTTCCCACGTAAAAGAAGTGTTCATCCATACATCTAAGGCTGCCCCACTAGAATACTTCGGCACCATTTCAACTTGAACGCGACCTTCCTCTTTAGTAATGGTCGTGTCAATTTGATCATCATCTAGCAATGTTCTCCCTATTTCTTCTAACAATTGCTTGGAACGAGCAACATATTCATCAGCAGAAAGAGTCTCGCCTTCTGGTTCGGTTTGGCGATGAACATTCATGACAACTCCTGAAACCCCGTCAATATCAACAGAATAGTTCTTTGACATTAGCCAGTATCGATTGTGAAAATCTTGTGTTTCAGGCTGACGGAATGAAAATTGCTCATCATTTGTAATCTTTGTTGCTAAAGATTTTGCTTCCTCTAATTGAATTAAATTAGTTGTTTCAAAATAGCGTAATCTCAATTCTGCATCAGTAGAGGCAAGGGCTTGATCGGCGGCATTATACAGAGGATTACATAATACTAGGAATAAAATAGCCATTATAAGCTTAAACGGCTGTTTCAACTTCTCGAGTAATTGAAACTGATTTCTATTGATAAGATGATACGTCAGTAATAATCCTATGAAAATAATAAAATTTGACACTTCCATCATATCCACCATACCTGTATTACGTCTTAAAAGGTAAAACACTAGCGTGCATATTACTATAATAGAATAGAATGGAATAATGGTTTTCCAGCGAAACTCCCAATAGTTAAGAAAAAATAAATACAGACTTCCTACAATAATTGTAAGGATTGTGAGAAAACCAACCACATCTGCAACAATGACTTCACCTTTGATAGCAAAAAGAATAAAACTAGTTAGAAGCTGTAATGCCGGTAGTGTCATTACGGCAATATCGAAAGTATAAAAGATTCCTTTATTGTTATTTTGCTTTAGTGTAACAATGTAGTAAAAACCGACGACAATGATGTAACCGAAAAACAAAAAGTGTAGAAACTGTCGTAAAGACGGCTGCCTATCATAATAAACGGTCGTAATTTCCGTTATACTTACTTGATGAAGCATTTCAATTGAGAAACCGATAAGTAACACTAAACGTACAGCAAACCCAACATAGATTGATACTCTCGCCGCGTTCCATTTTTTTACAAATAATGAAACTAAGCCATAAACTGCTAAAACAGTTAATGTCCATTGAATAATGATTTTACTAAAATAACTTAATAAAAAAAAGTTTTCAATATGCAATACGAACCTGCTTATAATCTCCATTACTATACACCTTCTCTTATTTTCTATGAGCTCATACTGTATAGACAATTTAAAAGGGAAAAAGTTTCAAAAAATAAAAAACGATAAAATAAAACTGTCAAAGATCGCTTCTTACCAAGGAAAGCAACTCTAATATTATGAAAAAAGTCTCTTCCATTGCAAAGAAGGGATTTTAGTTATTCTATTAAATTAATTCCACTTTAATACTAAGCGGAGTCTTCAAGAATCCGTTAAAATCTCCTATGGATTTTTCCTTTCGTAACCCCTAAATTTCAATTTCTAATAACACCAATAAAAAAAAAGATGACTCAAAGTCGGAAATCAAAAAGATTCATGGGGTGATACGCGTGCCAGTCATTGGAAACCTTACAATCGATGATCCAATCGATGCAAATGAAAACATTATTGAATACACCTATATTCCCGATGACGGCAAATATCGAGAAGGTGAAGTGTTCATTCTAGAAGTCCATGGAGATTCTATAGAAGGAAGAAGTCGAATTTGCAAAGGCGACCGCGTACTCGTTCAACGCCAAAATGATGTGGAGTCCGGAGAAATTGCTGTTGTAGTTATTAATGGAGAGGATGCAAACCTAAGATGCGTCAAAAAAACAGAAACTGGAGATGTGTACCTCTATCCTGATAACGCTAAGTATGAACCTCTTTTGATTAAGGATGGAAATGCTAAAATTTACGGAAAGGTTGTACAGGTTATTTTTGAACCACTATAAATAACCTTCCCTTTCTGTATTTGAAAGGAGGTGAGAAAAATAGCGACTTTCAAAAAATACCCAGTAAAAAGCAATTCTAAGGGATACAAGTGGATGTATCAAGTTGATTTAGGGACCGATCCAGCAACAGGTAAGAGAATACAAAAGTTAAAAAGAGGACTTTCTACGAAAAAGGTAGCGGAAGCAGATTGTGCAAAGTTGATAAATCAATATAGTCGTGGTGCAATTGCTCCACCAAAAAAACTTTTATTACACGAGTTAATTGATAAGTGGATCTTAAGTAAAAAGAAAATACGTGATGTAACATTAGCAAAATACCAACGACTTCTAAAAAATCACATAGTGCCAGCTCTCGGCTATATTCAAGTTTCAAAGTTAACCGACGAACATTTAAACATTTTTTACAAACAATAAAAAACAGAAAAAGGTCTCTCTAGTACAACCATAAACGAAGTTCACAAACTTTGTAAACAAATCCTTTCTTATGCAGTGAAAAAGAAATTTATCGTTGAGAATGTTGCCGCCATCGTAGAAGCACCTAGACTAAACAAAAAACAAATTCAGATATGGACTTACGATGAATGTAGAAGATTCCTTAATCATGTAAAAGAGCACCTGGAATATGTAGCTTACCTGCTTGCTTTAATAACCGGAATGCGTCAAAGCGACATTCTAGCATTAACCTGGCAACATGTTTACTTTGAAAGAAACACAATTTCAGTTAACCAAACACTTGAGCGTGGAACAAGGGCACTCGATCCTAAAGTTAAATCAAAGAACAGTCAGCGTAGTATTCGAGTTGACCACGAAACAATGTTAGAGCTTCAAAAACAAAAACGTCGGATCATGAAGGAAAAAATGTATTTAGGAGAAGAGTACAACGATTTCGACTTAGTGATCCCAACTACAAAAGGAACACCTATTAATCAAAGAAACATCCTTCGAACATTTTATCGATATATGAAAAAAGCTGGAGTTAGACAAATTGATTTCATGATATGCGCCATACACATGCATCTATGTTGCTTCAAAATGAAGCAAACCCGAAAGCTGTTTCTGAGAGACTTGAACATACTGTCCGAACACTAATGGAAACCTACGCTCACATCATGCCAAATGTTCAAGAAGAAATTGCAATAGACTTTGGCTCTACTTTCTATCAGAAAAAACCACACAAAAAACGAAACGCAAAATAATGTGATCAAACCCCTCTTCTTTCATTTTCCAACAACAAAAAACACACCTCTCGAAACCTGAGAAGGCGCGTCCTTACTGACTTTCTTATGAATGACCCGTACTGGGTTCGAACCAGTGACCTCCACCCTGTCAAGGTAGATAGATTGATAGGATTATAACAGTTTGAGTCGGAAAACGTTGATTTAATAGGCTCTAGTTTTTGTTAAGTAGGATCTAATCAGATGAAATTGGTGGCAGTATGTCTAAGTTTGCCACCAATCTGCCACCAACTCGCCACCATTTTACCACCAGCTGAATCTCTATTGTTATTAGGGTTTTACAGCTCCTAATTTGCTCCTCATTCTATTCCATGATCAAGTTTTGCGAGTTTTTTGGAATTATCATCTTCTATTTAGTTAGTAACGTTGTTAAAGAAAAAACTGGAAGGTTATACTCCCCTCAGTTATACGTCATCAATAAATTTTATAAACTTGCAAGTATTTCATTTAATTTTTCCAGCTCTTCTTTCGACAAAGTAACCCCTTTACCCATTTCCTCGTGATTAGGTACCCAGTCGCGAATATCATACTTCGGTTCACGGCCATTCCAGCTGATTAGATTAAGTTCCTATCTCCAGCCTTTTGGTAATTCGGATAAGACTGCGATGTGTTCTGTGATTTCATATTTTAGCTCTGCCATTAATACCTCCGCTAATTATTTAATGATTTTTGCATTATATTCTCCATTAATTCAGCCTGCCTCATGACTACATCAAGAGCATTCTTTACTTGTTTTGGTGGGTAGTCATATTTTTTCAATAAGCGTTTAATGATTCTTCTCATTCCCGCTTATGCACTTTTTGCACATGCCAGTCGATAGATACATTCCGTTTTATTGCTGCTGTTAGCTCATAGCTTCAGAGATAATGTGGTCCCTAAGAAGCCTTAACATCTTAATATTTTCTGTTTTCCCAATAATAACTTGTCCTGACTGATCACCAATTCCTTTTGGATAGTAACTTAAGACCGCTTCTATTACTGCCATAATATTCACCTCCGTAAAAATAAAGAAACCGCTCATAATTGAACGGTTTCCTTTCACTATATATAGGGGGATATTATCAGTCTACTAGACATTCCCTTTGCAGTTTTCTTTTTAATTTTCTTTGTACCGCTTGATAGTATGTCCATTTATCATCCATTTTTTTTCATACATTCAGCAGGGGTATAGCCTTCTACTATTTAGTCTACCATCAAAAGAGAAATATCTAGTTGTTGGGAGAGTTTCAACTAACTTGCTTTAAAAAATTCCAGGTAACTATTAGGATCGTGAGTCTTTACATAGTTTTTAAATTCTTTATATAACCCTAGTTTTTTCAAATCATTGAAAAGAAGAGTTGGCCTTTGTTCATAGCTTTTATAAACTCCAGCATGATCGATTACTTTTAATCTTTTATCATTTGTAACAATGAAATGCCTCAAGTGTACATTAATCCTTGGGAACTTTAATTTTTTAAGTTCCTTTAGACAAAAGAGAATTTGTTCTGAGATTTCGTTTGATAGGTATCCTTTTTTACATAGATAGTCATAAAGATTTGATCCTTTAACATATTCCATAACAATATAGTTTTTTCCGACTTCATAAAGTTTTGGAATTATAGGGGAGTTTACACCCTTTAGAAGAGCCTTTTTTTCTGTTTTTACCCTTTCTAATTTAACATAGATTTTTACGCATTTTTCAGAGGATAGTTTAAATACTGCTCCTGTATAGCCTCTCCCAAGAAACTTATATGGGGTAGGATTTTTATACTCAACACCATCTTTTCCGGGATAAACTTTAATTTTCAAAAAATCATATTTCATATTTTCTCACCTCGTATGTTAGCTTTATTGGATCGCTTACTATAAAGCTCCTTGTTTTTTCCATTCATCATAAATTGTTTTATCTATTTTTTTTACTTTTTGAATAAATGTAGCTAAAAACCCCATTTTTTCTAATCCCTTTAATAAGTTTTTAGGGTATGGGGTTACCTTTTGCCGTGAGTTAACGTGATCGATAACCTTCACTTTTTTTTCTTCTTCAAGAATTAAAACATGGCGTAGTTTAACATCTATTCTTGTAAAATGGAATTTTTTCATCTCTGTCAACAAGTGAAGCAATTTGTATATAATCCATTCAGGAAGTTCTCTCGTATTTTTTAGGTAGTTGTCCAAAGGAGTTCCATGAATATTCTCCATTACAATGTATTTATTACCTGTTTCATATATCTTAGGGAAAAATTCTGATTTTTGAACATCTTTTAATATATCCTCCTCTAAATTCCTACTGTAAGAATGAGGATATATTTTCACACATTTTGTTTTTGATAATTCAAACACTGCTCCTTGGAAACCTAGACCTAATAATTTATAGTTATTTGGGTTGGCCATAACAGTAACCTTAGTATCCTCATTATCATGACTGACCACAATTGATTCATACTGACCCATATTATGCTTCCTCCTAACATTATTTATTGATACGGTTGAAATTTAGTGGTAGCCGTTTGGGTTATTCTCTTGCCATTTCCAAGCATCTTGACACATTTGTTCTAGTCCTTTTTTGGCTTCCCATCCTAATTCATTTTTAGCCTTTGTTGCATCAGCATAGCAAATTGCAACATCACCTGGCCTTCTATTTAAAATTTCATATGGTATTTTTACTTTTGATACTCTTTCTAAAGCTTCTTTTACTTGGATAACACTATATCCGTTTCCTGTTCCAAGGTTATATACTGCGATACCCGTTGAAGATAAAGTTTTCTGTAATGCTTTTACATGTCCGAGAGCAAGGTCAACTACATGGATATAATCCCTCACACCTGTTCCATCAATAGTTGGGTAATTGTTACCGAATACTTGTAGCTTAGGTAGTTTTCCAATTGCTACTTGAGTAAGAAACGGCATTAAATTATTAGGAGTCCCTTTCGGGTCTTCACCAATTTTTCCACTACGGTGGGCGCCAATCGGATTAAAGTATCTTAATATAGAAATGCCCCATTTATTATCCGAAACGTATAAATCATATAATAAGTTTTCGATTACTAGTTTTGTTTGGCCATAAGGATTTGTAGGAATTAGTGGAAAGTCCTCCTTTATTGGGACTTTATGAGGTGTACCATAAACTGTAGCAGAAGAGCTAAAAACCATTTTATTAACTTTATACTTTTGCATCAATTCACATAAATTTATAGTTGTATTTATATTGCTATCATAGTAATGAATAGGATTTAGAACAGATTCTCCTACCGCTTTTAAACCTGCAAAGTGGACAACTGCTTCAATGTTATTTTCTGAAAATACTTGTTCAAGCTCTATTTTGTTTAATAGATCGATTTGATAAAAACGAAAGTCTTTTCCTGTAATTTCTTTTACTCGTTTTACGACTTCGAGTTTGCTATTAAGCAAACTGTCAACAATAATAACTTCATAGCCACAATTTAGAAGTTCAACACAAGTATGACTACCTATATAACCGACACCACCTGTTACTAGTATTGACATATTATTCACTCCAATAAATTTATTGTGAGATACAATGGTTTAAGCGACTGCTTTATACGCCTATTTTCTATTGATTTGGAACATAACGGGAACAAAAAAATAAAATATTAGTAAAATCTAAGAATGGGCCAGTAAACCTTCTCTTAATATATTTAATTGCATTTTATGCATTGGTACCCTAAGTCGTACTTGTTTAGAGACAGAATGGATGAATATCTCAATCCATTTAGCGACATGCTCTCTTATTAAGGGTATAAAGAAATAAAGGAGGAGTGTATTATGACTAGCATCGAAGGTGGTAACATTCCTAATGACATTCAAAATTGTGAGCTTTCTGATTCAGAGATAGAGAAGTTATGTGCTCTATTTGGGTTAGGAACATTAAAAAAAGTGGTCGGTACTCCGGGTAAAGGAAGAGTTAATAAAACGATCTTAATAAAAGCTTCGACAGGTAACTATGTTGTTAGACTTCTAGGGCATTCAACATATGGGTCAAGAATTAACATTGTTGAAGAAATGTTAGTAAAGTTTAAAGAAGTAAATGTACCTGTTGTAAATGCTCAAAAAAATAAATCAGGGCAATACTATGACCAAATGAAAGGTTATTATGTTCAGATTTATCCATATATAGAAGGAGAAACCTTTAGTTTTAAAAGAAACCAGATCATTTCTTGTGGAAAGATGCTAAGAAAGTTTCATGAGGCGATTAAAGTAGATGACATTACAGTACCTCCACCAAGACTCTTTATTTATCCTCAAAACAAAAACCTTGAGGAAAACTATAAAGAATTTCTTAAAACTAAAAAGATTAAATCAAATTCAACCCTAGAAAAGATTAAAACCCTATATACTTCCGTTATGAAAAAATGGTCTAAGACGAACATAAAACAATTACCTGAAGCAATTATTCACGACGATTGGCATCCTTGGAATTTAATTTTTAACCAAAATGGATCTGTGGCGGCTATTTTAGATTTTGATTACCTTCAGAGAGGGCAACGAATCTTTGACTTAGCTTATGCTATACACAGTATTTATACAACTTCTAGTAATTCAAAGGATGTTGCAACTCTCTTATTTCAATCCTATGGAGAATTAACCTCTACAGAAAAGACGATATTTCCATTAGCTGTAGCAAATGTATGTCTATTTCAAATCTTCTATTTTGCGAAAGAAGGCTCTTTGGAAACTTTCAAAAAGGTATTAGCAGAAAATGAAGCATTTATCAACTATTTATTAAGTGATGAAGGCAAAATGTTTTGCCAATACCCTTTATAAATTTGGAGGTGAATCAAGTGGAAAGTGTTTCCGTATTATTTCCGTATAAACCGGATTATGGACATAGAGATCGATTATTTAAATGGGTTCTGAAGTATTACAAAGAAGTATTTCCTGAAGTGGAGATATGTATAGGTGAATGTAAGAACGATATTTTTTCTAGGGCAGAAGCTGTTAATAATGCTGCCCATAAAGCGACTAAAGAGATATTTGTAATAGCAGATTGTGATATTTTCTATGATCGCAACGTTCTTAAAAAGTCTATTCAGCAATTAGATAATTTTGCATGGGTTGTCCCATATGAACGAATTCATTACCTATCTAAAGATTGTACAGAGCAAATTATTCAACAAAAACCAGAGTGGCCCACGGTTCCCCTTAAAGGTGATATAGTAAAAGCTACAGAAGGACAATATATAAGTGGATATGTTTATATAGGTGGTGTAAATATCGTACCAAGAAAATACTTTTCATACATTGGTGGATTTGATGAGAGATTTCGTGGTTGGGGCGGGGAAGATGATGCCTTTAATGCAGCGATGAATACATTATGCGGTCATTATGGGAGGCTTGATCTTGATATTTATCACTTATGGCACCCTCCTGCACCAGGTAGCCATGAATCTAATAACTCACATTCTAACTTTAAGGAAAATACAAAGTTAAAAAAACGCTATACATCCGCAAGTGGAAATAAGGATGCTATGATACAAATTGTTAGCGAAAATTTTTTAAATAATTGATCAAAAATTATAAGATAAATAAACGAGCACATGAAACCTTAATCTTTTTTTTTTAGTACATTTTTCACTAGTGTTGCATTAAATTAGACTAACTATTAAAAATACTCAAAATGTTCAATAAAGTTATTTTGTGCAAAGAAAA